>JAGNPU010000111.1 GCA_017989485.1 Neisseriaceae bacterium | reverse complement strand
TGCCAATGCAAACGCCCACGGCTTATGCCATCGGCCCACGATTTCGAGGCCGATGGCCCAGAAAAAAGCCGCTTAAAGCAATGCCTTAAGCGGCCCTATGGGCGGTTGTTTGGCTTGCATCAAGCTTGCCTCAGCCTCGGCCCAAAACCGTTTATGAGGCGCGGATTATCCTGTATCATCCTGCTCTTTTGACCCAATAGGCTGAGCTTGATGTTGATGCCCTCGACCCGAACCTACTCTTTTCAGCAGCGGCTGTTTTATTTCTTGCTCCCCCTGGCCTTATGGCTAGGCGGCCACATCGCCTATGTGGTTTACGATGGCCTCAGCGCGCCACAGGCGCCGGCCGACGTCGCCATTGTGTTGGGCAACGCCGACGGCAGCCTGTCGCCGCGACTAGCGCAGCGCTTGGCCACCGGTTTGGCCCTGTATCAACGACAGCAGGTCAGCCACATTGTGGTCAGCGGCGGCCTCGGCAAAGAAGGCCATTATGAAGGCAGCCGCATGCGCGATTATTTGCTGGAGCACGGCGTGCCGGCCGCAGACATCAGCGTCGACGACTTGGGCAACACCACCGCCCTCTCGGCGCGCAACCTGCAGCACCACCCTCGCCGCGCCGAGTTCCAAAGCCTGATTGTGGTGTCGCAATACTTCCACCTCACCCGCAGCAAAATGCTGTTTCGACACCACGGCTTTCAGCACGTCCAAGGCGCCGCACCGCGCTACGCCGAATGGCGTGACCTCTACGCCCTGCCCAGAGAGTTCGCCGCCTTTTACGCCTATTTGTTCCAGCACTTCAATCCGGACGCGCCATAAAAAAACCACCGCAACGGCTCAGCCGTTGCGGTGGTTAGGGGGTGCCGTCTCGCCTTACTGAGCGCTCAACCAGTTGGCCACGCTGTCTAAGGCCGCAGACAGTGCCGCCACATCGGTGCCGCCAGCCTGAGCCAGGTCAGGCCGTCCGCCGCCTTTACCGCCCACCTGTTCGGCCACAAATTTCACCAAATCACCGGCTTTCACCTGTTTGGTGGCGGCCTTGCTCACGCCGGCACACAAAGACACTTTGTCGTCGTTGACCGCGGCCAATAAGGCCACCACGTTGTCGCCCTGACCAGTCAAACCGGTGACGGTGTCACGCAGCACGTTGGCATCGGCATCGTTAAGTTGCGCCACCACCAGTTTAAAGCCCCCAATGGTCAGCGCATGGTTGAACAAGGCCGCGCCCGCGTGTTGCGCCAGCTCTACTTTGGCCTGGGCCAAGGCTTTTTCCAACTGTTTGCCCTGCTCTTGCAGCAAATGAATCTTGCCGACCATGTCTTGTGGGGTCTGCACCTTAAGCTCGTTCATGGTGTCTTTAATCAGCTGCTCTTGCTGCTGCACCAAGGCCAAGGCATTCAGGCCCGTCACCGCTTCGACGCGGCGAATACCGGCGGCCACACCGCCTTCTGAGGTAATTTTAAACAGGCCAATGTCGCCAGTACGCTGGACGTGCGTCCCGCCACACAGCTCGGTTGAAAACTCGCCCATTTTCAATACGCGCACTTCGTCGCCGTATTTTTCCCCAAACAGCGCCATGGCGCCGGCCTTAATCGCGTCGTCAAAGCCCATCACGTCGGCGGTCACCGCCACGTTGGCCAAGATGGCCTGGTTCACCAAGGCCTCCACTTCGGCAATTTGCTCGGCGCTCACGCCCTGTGGGTGGGTAAAGTCAAAGCGGGTGCGTTCGGCGTTCACCAAAGACCCTTTTTGCGCCACGTGCTCGCCCAATACGGTGCGCAGCGCCGTGTGCATTAAATGCGTGGCGCTGTGGTTGCGCATATTGGCGGCGCGTAGGGTTTCGTCTATGTGGGCGCTGACGGCGTCGCCCACGTTAAGGCTGCCCGACAGCACAATGCCCTGCTGCCCTGACACGGTGGCCTTGATTTTTTGGGTGTCACGCACTTCAAAGCGCCCGGCTGCGGCTTCGATCAGGCCTACGTCGCCCACTTGCCCCCCGCTTTCGGCGTAAAACGGCGTGTGGTCTAAGACCACAATGCCTTCTTGACCTTCGGCCAACGTCTCTACCGCTTCCCCTTCATGGTACAGCGCCAATACTTTAGACTCGGTATGGGCTTGGGTATAGCCTTCAAACTGGGTGTCGGCACCGTCGTAGGCAACCTTGGTGTCCATTTTAAAGCTGGAGGCGGCGCGGGCACGGGTACGCTGTGCTTCCATGGCCACTTCAAACCCCGCCTCATCCACCTCGATGTCGCGCTCGCGACAAATGTCGGCGGTCAAGTCGTAGGGAAAGCCATAGGTGTCATACAGCTTAAACACCACGTCACCGGCCAAGGCTTTTTTGCCGCCTTCTAAGGCCTGTTCTAACAGCGCCATGCCATGCTCTAGGGTTTGCGCAAAACGGCTTTCCTCTAGCTTCAAGGCATCGGTAATCGCCTGCTGGCGCGCCTTCAGCTCAGGGAAGGCGTCGCCCATTTCAGCCACCAGATCGGGCACCATTTTATGGAAGAACGCGCCTTTTTGACCCAGCTTGTAGCCATGACGCACGGCGCGACGAATGATTCGGCGCAGCACGTAGCCGCGGCCTTCGTTAGACGGCAGCACGCCATCGGCAATCAAGAACGAGCAGGCACGAATGTGGTCGGCCAATACTTTTAATGAGGGCTCTTCTAGGCTAAAGGCCACGCCGGTTTCGCGCGCGGCGGCCTTCACCAGGTTTTGGAACAGGTCGATTTCGTAGTTGCTGTTGACGTGTTGCATCACCGCAGAAATACGCTCCAAGCCCATGCCGGTATCCACAGAAGGCTTAGGCAAGGGGTTCATGGTGCCGGTTTCGTCACGGTTAAACTGCATGAACACGCAGTTCCAAATTTCGATGAAGCGGTCGCCGTCTTCGTCAGGGCTGCCCGGAGGGCCACCCCACAAATGGTCGCCATGGTCAAAAAAGATTTCTGAACAAGGGCCGCAAGGGCCGGTGTCACCCATTTGCCAAAAGTTGTCTGAGGCATATTGCGCGCCCTTATTGTCGCCAATGCGGATGATTTTTGCTTCTGGAATGCCGATTTCTTTGGCCCAGATGTCAAACGCTTCGTCGTCGCTGGCGTAGACGGTTACCAACAGCTTTTCTTTGGGCAGGTTTAACCAATCAGGGCTGGTCAAGAATTCCCAGGCGTAATGAATGGCGTCACGCTTGAAGTAATCGCCAAAGCTGAAGTTGCCCAGCATTTCAAAAAAGGTGTGGTGGCGCGCGGTGTAGCCAACGTTTTCTAAATCGTTGTGCTTGCCGCCGGCGCGCACGCATTTTTGGCTGCTGGTGGCGCGTTGATAAGGGCGTTGATCAAAGCCCAAAAACACGTCTTTAAACTGATTCATGCCCGCATTGGTGAACAATAGGGTTGGGTCTTCGTGTGGCACCAGTGAGCTTGAAGCCACGATCTGGTGTCCTTTGCTTTCAAAAAAGTGCAAAAACTTTTGGCGTATCTGGGCTGTTTTCATGGCTATTGTGTACCTAACAATTAAAATCGCGCGGGTTATGATTTTATGGCGCGTTTAGTCAAAAATATAGGGCTAAATCTTACCTTGATTTTAAAGGCTTGTCTGCTCATCCGCACCGACCATAGGGATTTTTTATCATGCCTTTCATCCTTTTGGCTGCGCCGACCCCTGTTTCCCTCCCGCGGCTGGCCCTGGTCATGGCCTTTGGCTTAGAATAAGCAAACGATTAACCCAATATAGATCAACATGGCTATCCACACTTCCCGCCTCACCCCTGGCCTGATTTGGGACCTGAGCAAAATCCTCATGGGCAACGTCGCCATGGGCCTGGCCTACGCCAAGTGGATGGTGCCGCACCAAATCATCAACGGCGGCGTCACCAGCCTGTCTATGGTCATCAACGGCCTCAGCGGCTGGCCGCTGCTGTATTTGACCAATGGCCTGGCCATTCTGTTGTTGCTGCTGTGCTGGGTTTTTCTGGGCCGCAGCGTGTTTTTCAAATCGCTGCTCAGCAGCGGCCTGTTTATGTTGTTTTTCTCGTTCTTCTACAGCCAGCCCTTTGACCTGACCAGCCACATGGCCATCGACGTCAGCCTCGCCTGCGCCGCCATCGCCTTTGGCTATTATTGTTGTTTATCGGCCAACGCCTCGACGGCGGGGCTAGACGCCGTGGCCCTCATCATCCACAAACGCCACCCCCGTACACAGGTGGCCCACACCCTACGCTATTTAAACTTTGCGGTGCTGGCACTGGGCTGGCTGGTCTTTGGCTGGCGCTCCGTCGTCATCGGCGTGGCCTTTAGCTATGGCTACTCCTGGATTTTGAACGTGCTCCTCAACCACCATGATCGCCACCACCCTAAGCCCTAGCGTCTAGGCCCCAAAACCACAAAAACCCACTTCGGTGGGTTTTTGTGTGTGCCGCCATAGGGTTACAAACCGGTATGGTTGCTCAATGCCGCGATGCGGTTTTCAATAGACGGGTGGGTGCTGAACAAAGAATCGCCTCCGCCCGCAATGCCCATCGCCATCATTTCTTTGGGCAGGCTTTCTTCGCTGCTGCCATGCAAACGTTTGAGCGCCGCAATCATTTTTGGGGCACCCGCCAGCTTAGCGGCACCGGCGTCGGCGCGGTATTCGCGCTTGCGGCTAAACCACATCACCACCAGGCTGGCCAACATGCCAAACACGATTTGCAAGACGATGGTCACCGCCATATAGGCCAAAGCCCCCATACCGCCTTCACGCCCGTTAGACATGGCGTTGCTGATCATGTTGGCGATCAGACGAGACAGGAACACCACAAAGGTATTCACCACGCCTTGAATCAGGGTCAGGGTTACCATGTCGCCGTTGGCCACGTGAGACACTTCGTGGGCCAATACCGCTTCGGCTTCGTCACGCGTCATCAGGTTTAACAGGCCCGAGCTCACCGCCACCAATGAATTGTTCTTGCTGGGGCCGGTGGCGAACGCATTCGGCTCATCGGCGTAGTAAATCGCCACTTCTGGGGTTTTAATCCCCGCCATTTGCGCCTGACGCTCAACGGTGTGCACCAGCCAGGCTTCCATCTCATTGGCCGGTTGGGTAATCACCTGGGCGCCGGTTGAGCGCTTGGCCATCCATTTAGACATCAATAAAGAAATGATCGAGCCGGTAAAGCCGACCACCGCCGAGAAGGCCAAGAGCTGGCCCATATTGTCGGTGCGTCCGCTTAAGCCAAAAATGCTTAAGATGACGCTGATGACCACCAATACCGCGATGTTGGTCAATAAAAATAGAAAAATACGTTTCACAGAAATCCCCTTGATAAAAAAGCCGAATATAGTCTTTAAATCTTGGCAAAACGGCGAATTTCAAGCCCCATGCCAAAATCATTCATGTTGTGATTAAACCCTGATTTGGCCGCTGCCAAACACCACCCACTTCTGGTTGGTGAGGCCGTGTAGGCCGACGGGGCCACGGGCGTGTATCTTGTCGGTTGAAATGCCAATTTCGGCACCCAAACCATACTCAAAACCATCGGCGAAGCGGGTCGATGCATTCAGCACCACGCTGGCCGAGTCCACCTGGCGCAAAAACGCCTGGGTGTTGTGGTAGGACTCACTCACAATCGCGTCGGTGTGGTGGCTGCCATAATGATTGATGTGGGCAATGGCCTCGGCCAACGACGCCACGACCTTAATCGACAGTATGGGGGCCAAATACTCCGTCCACCAATCTTCTTCGCTTGCGCTTTGTACGCCTTGGACCAAGATTTGCCGCGTTTGTTCACAGCCGCGTAAGGCCACCTCTTTCTCGGCATAAGCCTGCTGTAACAGGGGCAGGACCGCCGGCGCGATCGCGGCGTGCACCAACAGGGTTTCCATGGTATTGCAGGTGCCATAGCGTGAGGTTTTGGCGTTCACGGCGATGCTGACGGCCTTGGCCAGGTCAGCCCCTTCGTCGATGAAGGTGTGGCAAACGCCGTCTAAATGTTTGATCACCGGCATTTTGGCTTCGTCGCTGATGCGTTTGACCAGCCCCTTGCCGCCACGCGGAATGATGACGTCGATGAACTCAGGCAGTTGCAACATGGCGCCGACGCTGTCGCGGTCAGTGTTTTCCACCACCTGCACGCAGTCGGCCGGCAGACCTGCTTCGGCCAGACCTTGCTTGATCAGCTTGGCGATCACCATATTGCAGGCAAAGGCTTCGCTGCCGCCGCGCAACACGCTGGCGTTGCCCGACTTAATGCACAAGGCGGCCGCATCAGCGGTCACGTTCGGACGCGACTCGTAAATAATCCCCACCACGCCCAAAGGCACGCGCATTTTACCCACCTGTATGCCGGAAGGACGGTAGGCAAACTCCCCCATCTCCCCGATTGGGTCGGGCAGGCCGGCCACCTGGCGGACGCCTTCGGCCATGCTGTGCACCGTGGCTTCGGTGAGTTTTAGCCTGTCCAACAGGGCCG
>JAGNPU010000110.1 GCA_017989485.1 Neisseriaceae bacterium | reverse complement strand
TCTGGATGCTCGTCGCACAGGTCGCAGGTGATGAAATGGGTCATGGATTGCTCTCCTTTGGGTGATGGGTCTAAGCCTTTGTCCTGATTCAGTATAAACGGGTGGGCGGCAATTGTCATCGGCCAAGGGGGCGTGGCAGGGACGTGAAAAAGCCCGTACCAGAAGGTACGGGCTGTATGGGGTCCTCCGCATGTGTCGTCTTGGCTGATCCGCTTGAACCTTGGTGACAAGGTTGACCGCGCCTGGATAGTTTTGGGGATGTTTCTAAAAGAAACGTCACACGCCCACTACACGCTTGGCAGTCGAAAAGCGAAGTATTGGTTCAAAGGAATTGAGCCATCGCGAACACTGCAGAGGAAAAACGGTGTTGTCTGCTGGATTATTTGGCCGGGGTGCCTAGGGCTTCATCACACAGGCGACTCATGTGTGACAGCTTATGCTCTAGCGTGGCCACGTCTAATCCACCACTTATGGTTAATTTTAACAAATCATGCGTTAAATTTAAAGCAGCAATTATGGCTATTTTGTCGGTTTCAACAATACGGCCTTGTTTGGTAATGGTGTCTATTTTTTCGTTCAACATGTCTACCGCTTGCAGCAGCGTGCGGCGCTCGGCTTCGGGCGTGGCAATGGTGAACGTACGACCCATAATGGAGATGTCTACCGGCGTGGTGCTCATGCTTCAGGCTCCTCAGAAGATGAAGTAGGGAGGCGATTCATTAAGGCACGCACCTCTTCAGCACTTTGGGCTATCGTCGCCAAAAGGGTTTCGTTACGCGCTTTCAGCGCTTGTATGGTTTGCTCAGCGCTGTTTTGCAGCGCATCTAATGCCTGGTTGCTGTCGAGCATCAGCTGTTCTTTCTCAGCCTGTACTCGGGCGACCTGTGCACTTAATGCCTGGTTGGCTAAGGTCAAATCATTCATCTTGGCTGCCATTTTGACAATGCAAGATTCTAAGTAGTCTAGTTCACGTTCCATAATGGTCAGGATAGCTTTTTGTCAGGGGTTCGTCAATGTTTATCGGTGCCCTGCCATGGCGCGTCGAACTGCTTAAGATCGGGCTTTGGCAGGGTTGCTCGGTGTCATACAGCCTCTGTTTGAGGCCGTTTAGTCTTCCTGTTTTGGGTCGCGCATCATCAGGCGCTCCGCCACGGTTTTGACCTTGATGTGGCCGGCCAATAGTTCATTAATGATGTCGGTAATCGGCATGTCGATGCCGCGGGCTTTGGCTAGGCGGGCGACTTCTTTGGTGGTGTTGACGCCTTCGGCAACGTGGCCGAGCTCCGCCAAAATAGTGGCCAGGTTTTTGTCTTCGGCCAGTTTGAGGCCAACGGTACGGTTGCGCGATAAATTGCCGGTGCAGGTCAAAATAAGGTCACCCATGCCGGCCAGGCCCATGAGTGTGGTATTTTGGGCACCGCTGGCAATGGCCAGGCGGTTGATTTCGGCTAGACCACGGGTCATCAGGGCCGCACGGGCATTGAAGCCGTAGTGCAGGCCGTCGGCGATGCCGGTGGCGATGGCCATCACGTTTTTGACCGCGCCGCCGATGGCCGCGCCAATCAGGTCGGTGTTGGCGTAGAGCCGTAGGGTGTGGTTGTTTAACGTTTGGGCAATGTCGGTCACCCAGGCTTCGTTAGGCGACGCCAGCGTGACGGCACAGGGGAGGCCTTGGGCCAGCTCTTGGGCAAAGCTTGGGCCAGACAGGGCGCCATAATGCGTGTGTTCAGGCATGAGGTCTAAAATGACCTCATGTGGCAATAGGCCGGTGCCTTCTTCAAAGCCTTTACAGGCGGTAATGATGGGCTTGTCAGCCAGGCCCAGCGCCTGCAGGGCCTGTAGCGTTGGCCGCAGGCCAGACACCGACGTGGCGATTAAAATCAGCTCGGCATCGGCGCAGGCCGCCGCCAGCGTGTCGGCAATGTGGAGTTTGGGTGGGAAGACAAAGCCCGCCAGATAACGTTGATTTTCTCTTGTCTTGGCCATATTGGCACAGTCATCAGGGTTGCGGGTCCAGAGGGTGACGGTGTGGTCTTGGGCGAAATGAATGGCCAGTGCCGTTCCCCATGCCCCTGCGCCCACTACGGCTATATTCATCATTAAAGAGTTTCTTTACGCTGATTTATGAAGGTTAAATTCTAACAAAAATCGTCGCTGTTTAGCGAAATACTTGGCTTTACGCTGATTTTTGTCGCAAATGCCAAATACTAGGATTAAAATTTTAGTGGTATATCGTGCGTTTTAAAAGTATCATATGCGCTATTAGTGCGGCTTATCGTTGAAAAGACGAGTAAAACCGCACATTTTTACTAGAAATGTATCCTGCTTAATGAGTGTGACCCATTGATTTGGCAGGTGATTTGGTTAATATAGTTAATTTTTTGAAATAAATAGATAGGAAACTCTAATTTTTTTCGGTACAATCTCACCGAATTAGAACTTTCCTCATTTTGAAAGGTGTAAAGGAATCTTATTATGGAAAATATCGAACAGCGCGTAAAAAAAATCGTTGCCGAACAATTGGGCGTTAACGAAGCTGAAGTTAAAAATGAATCTTCTTTCCAAGATGATTTGGGCGCTGACTCTTTAGACACTGTTGAATTGGTTATGGCTTTGGAAGAAGCATTCGAATGCGAAATTCCGGATGAAGAAGCAGAAAAAATCACCACAGTACAACAAGCCATCAATTTCGTTCAAGCAAATCTTAAGTAAGTCTTGTCGATAGGTGCAAGCCTCTGTTTCGTTTGCTTAAGCTGATGGCTTAAGCCGGCTGAACAGAGGTTTTTTACTTTTTTGGGATCAAGTATGAGCAAAAGAAGAGTAGTCATTACTGGTTTGGGCCATGTGTCGCCAGTGGGTAACGACATTGCGACGGGCTGGGACAACCTCCTGGCTGGCAAAAGTGGCATCGATACCATTACCCGATTTGATGCATCTAATCTTGCCTGTCAGTTTGCAGGGGAAGTAAAAGATTTTGATGTGACTCAGTACATCACGAGTAAAGACGCGCGTCGTATGGATGTGTTCATTCATTACGGCATTGCGGCCGCTTTACAAGCGATTGCCGATGCGCAGCTGGATGATATTCCAGGCCTAGACAAAACCCGTGTGGGGGTCAATATTGGCTCCGGCATCGGTGGATTACCCATGATTGAAGAGACCGGCCGTCAGGCAGATGCCCACGGCCCTCGCAAAATCAGCCCATTCTTTATTCCCGGTTCCATCGTGAACATGATTGCCGGCAACGTGTCGATTCTTAAGGGCTATCAAGGCCCAAGCTATGGCATTGTGTCTGCGTGTACCACGGGCACTCACTGTATTGGTGACTCTGCGCGCATGATTCAGTATGGCGACGCCGACATCATGGTGGCCGGTGGCGCTGAAGGCGCTGTGACCATGTTGGGCATAGGGGGCTTTGCCGCGTGTAAGGCCTTGTCTACCCGTAACGACGACCCACAAACCGCTTCTCGTCCTTGGGACAAGGGCCGTGACGGTTTTGTCATGGGCGAAGGGGCTGGCGTTTTGGTGTTGGAAGAATACGAACACGCCAAGAAACGCGGCGCCACGATATACGCCGAGCTGGTGGGTTTTGGCATGAGCTCAGACGCACACCACATTACCGCACCGGTTGAAGATGGTTCAGGCGCTGCTTTGGGGATGAACAATGCCCTGCGCGATGCGGGCTTAAACCCTGATGAAGTGGATTATGTGAATGCCCACGGCACCTCAACCCCATTGGGCGATGCGGCCGAAACCACGGCGGTAAAACGCACGTTTGGCGCACATGCACAAAAACTGGTGGTGAATTCGACCAAGTCGATGACGGGCCACCTATTGGGCGGCGCCGGCGGCGTGGAAGCGGTCTTCTCGGCCTTGGCCGTGTACCATCAAATTTCCCCTCCGACCATCAACATCTTCGATCAAGACATCGAAGGCGGCTGTGATTTGGATTACTGTAAAGAAGGCGCACGTGAAATGACCATTCGCGCAGCCATTTCAAACTCGTTTGGGTTTGGCGGCACCAATGGCACCTTAGTGTTCAAAAAAATCTAAGCAAGCCACGATCATGTCAAAAGCTGTCTGAATCCGTTCAGGCAGCTTTTTTGTTAAAAAAAGTGATGAGTAAATGAGAATATTGTTACAAAGAGTGCAGCAGGCCTCTGTGAGCGTTGAGGGCGACCTGATGGCCAGCATTGATGCCGGCGTTTTGTTGTTGGTCGGCGTGGGCCCTGATGACGATGAAGCCGACGTGGCCTACCTGGTGAAAAAAATCAGCAAGCTGCGTATTTTTGAGGACGAACACGGCATCATGAACCTGTCTTTATTAGACACGGGGCTTGCGGCCCTGGCGGTGAGCCAGTTCACCCTGTTTGCCCAAACCCATAAGGGCAACCGTCCTTCTTATGCCCATGCCGCGCCGCCGGATATTGGCCTGCATTGGTTTAACGTCTTGGTGCATGAATTGTCTGAGGCCTTGGGCAAGCCCGTGCCCACCGGCCTGTTTGGCGCCGACATGAAGGTGGCCCTGGTCAACGACGGGCCGGTGACCCTGTGGTTGGACAGCCGCGCCCGCTAGCGGCATCGGCTGGCCTGTGGCGCCATGGCTTAATCGGAGGGGGGCTTAGCCGCCAGACGTTTTGCCTTGCGGTTGGCGATGGTGTCGAATAAGCCCATGAGCCAACACATAGGACAGCCGCGCAGCAGAACGACGGCCCCAATCAGCAGTAGGATGCTGAGTAGGCCATTGGCTGATGGGCCTACGCCCAAGTACAGCGCGCCGCCGATGAGCAGGACGGCGCCTAAGCCTTTTAATAAATGCATGCCTATGGATGTGCTGCAAAACATGGTGATTCCTTTCTCTGGGCGAAGATGAGGCGCTGCTGTGGGCTTTAGGTGTCGTCAGCCCAATAGCTGCCTGCCATCAGCTGCGCGCGCATCAGGCTGCGCGCACGGTGCAGACGGCTTTTGACGGCGGCCACCGAAATATTCAGGTAGGCCGCGGCTTCTGGTGCCGTGAGTTCTTCAATGTCGCGCAAAATGAGGATTTCTCGATAATGCGGCGGCAAAGCAGCGATGGCGTTCACCAGGTCGTGGCGCAGCTGATGGGGGACAGGGCCTTGCTGCAAGGTGTTTTCTAAGGTGTCTGAGAGCGGCGTGGTTTTTTTAAACACGGCAAACAGACGCCAACATTCCCGCTCGATGATGCGAAACAGCCAGCTGGCCAGCGCCGACAGCTTGTGTAGGGTGTGGATTTTTTGGTGCATCGTCCACAGCGCAACCTGAACCGCGTCTTCAGCATCTTCGCTGGTGGCGCAGGTTCGGCGCGCGAAGCGCCTTAGGTCAGGCTGTAAGGTGGTGAGCAGCTGGCCGAGTGCGCGCACATCCCCCTGGTGGGCGGCCTCGATGAGTTGGGCGTCAGGCTTCATGTCAGTCGGGACGGTTGAGCTTGCGACCAGCGATGGCGCACATAGGGCAAAAACCGATGAAGCCGGTGCAGGCGACGATGACGCCGGTGACCATTACCAGCCACTGAATGGTTGACGTCATCGACAGAAAAAACGGGCTGATCAGCATGAATAGGCCAATGCACAGGCGCAAGGCGCGTTCCCATACGGGCAGGTTTTTTTGAAATAACATAGGGTGGCCCTTTTTGAACGTGAAAGGCAAGAGTGCCTATGATATAAGAGGGCGCTGCAGATGAAAAGGATGCAAAAAGCATTCTTTTTTTTGTGCCTGTCTCGGCTTTGTGGGGCGCAGGCTGTGGCCCAGCGTAGAAAACGCTGGGCCGATGCGATTGGGCTACTTATAAAAAAAAGCTGCCTAGGGCAAAGCCAAAGGCCACCGACAGCGTGATGGCCACGACGCCAGGGATGAGGAAGGGGTGGTTGAACACGTAGCGGCCAATCCGGGTAGAGCCGGTGTCGTCGATTTGTACGGCGGCGATGAGGGTGGGGTAGGTGGGCAAAATAAACAGCGCCGACACCGCGGCAAACGACGCCACCACGGTGAGGGGGGCCACGCCCAGCAGCAGAGCGGCAGGCAAAATGGCCTTGGCGGTGGCGGCCTGAGAGTACAGTAGGGTCGACGCAAAGAATAACACCACGGCCAGCAGCCAGGGCACGTCGTGCAGCAGGGCGCCGGCCACGTCTTTGATGTCGGCGATGTGGGCTTGGACAAAGGTGTCGCCTAACCAGGCCACCCCAAGCACGCAGATGCAGGCGCTCATGCCAGACTTAAAGGTGCTGGCATTGAGTATGGCCGCCGTGTCGATGCGGCACCATAGGGTGATGGCGGTGGCGATGCTGAGCATGAACACCACGATGGCGTCGTCTCGGCCCAGAACGGGGTCGGTGATCAGGCCAACCGAAGGGCTGATGGCGGTGGCGTAGAGCATGACGGCCACAATGCCCAATAAAAACAGGCCGACCGATAGCTTGGCCCTGGGTTTCAATATGGTGAGG
>JAGNPU010000109.1 GCA_017989485.1 Neisseriaceae bacterium | reverse complement strand
GCTCAGAAGCGCGCAACACCGCCTCCAGCTGATAGGAACCGGTGGCGATGAGCAAAATCGGCTTTTCTTTGCCCTTGCTGTTGGCTCGGCCCCTAAAGTCGCCCAATACCAACGCCCCATCCTGAGCCAGACGCTTGGCTTCGTTGGCTTCGAAATACACCGAGCGGGCTTGCTTGGGAATGACCATGCAGCTGATTTGCCCACGGGCCTGATACACCTGGGGCAACAGCGCCAAAGTGCTGTTGTGGTCGGCAGGAAACAGCACCCGCATGGTGTCGCTCATCTCACCCAACAAGGCTTCACAAAACGTGGTGTCTTGGTGAGACTGTTCGTTTTTGCCATTTTCCCAAGTGTGTGAGGTCGCAATCACGGGGAAACCCAACCAGCCGGCCGGACGGCCGACTTCTTTACGGTGGCGGGCGAAGATTAACTCCTGTCGTACCGCGCCCAACATCTTGACGCAAAAGGCTTCATAACTGGCCACCAAATTCAGGCCGGCCTTATTCGCCAAACACGCCGACACCACGGCCTCTTCATTCAATGCGGTGATGATTTTGCCGTCGACGGCCTCTAACGCACTTTCCGGGTCGGTGACGCGGTGTTTCAACGCCTGCAGCACGCCGGCCAGGCGGTTAGACGCCAGCTCGTCGGGATTGCCGACTTTGGGCCTAAGCGCTGGGTTGGCCGCCACAATGCCTTGAAAAAACGTGTCCACGGCGCTCATGGGAGAACAGGTTTCGTTGTGAAAAACCATTTTGGGCAATACGGGGTCTTCTAAATGGCGGGCCGCCAAGGGGTGGTCGCGCTCTAAGGCACGGCCCTGCGTCTCATGCTGGCACAAAACCTGTAGCGACTGGGCCAGCTCGGCTTCGGCAACCCATAGGGTCGCCGCGTGCTGGTTGAAAATGGCGCGAGAAGACTCGCTGTGAAACGGGTTTTCCGGCAACGGCAAATTATGGGCGGCATTCTCGCCACAGCCATAAAAACCGTAGCCCTTAGTGGTTTCGGCAATGCCGTAGGGAATCGGCAAAGGATAGGTTTTCTTACCGGCTTTTAGGGCCGCCACGCTTTTGTCTAAGCGCCGCTCCATCTCAAACATCGTGGTCACAAAGGCCGCCGGGTCGGTGCCATCAAAAATGATAGGGTCAAAGCCGCAGCGTTTTTGATGCAGCATAAAGCCTTTCAGGCCTTCATACGTGCCCATTTCGGTGCGCTGTTCAATCCGACGCCCGTTGGCAATCATGATGGGCAGGGTTTTCCCGGTGTCTTCAGCACGCCACCAGCGGGGCACCCAATCGCTGCCGCGCTGCTCTTCGGCCGCGCCATCGGACAAAAAAGTCACCAAGGTTTCGCCTGGCAAAGGCATGTGGCCATGTTGGAGTTCGGCAAAGCCCAAATAGCCGCCTTCGCTGATGCCCCCCGCGGTATACGGGTTGACATGGCTGCCTAAGGGCGCGCTAGGGCGTCCATCAGGGCCTTGGGCATAACCATAAAAGTCTTGTAACAACAGCGCCAAGCCGGCTTCGCTAAACGGATAGCGTTCGGCCTGTTCAGGATGGAGGTTACGGGTCAATACGTTGAGCGCGTCGATGGCGGCCACGCAATGGCCTTGGCCCATCATCCAGCTGCGGGTATCCCCTGTCAGCGCATTCCAAGCCAAATAGCTGGCGTAGGCGGGCACGATATTGAGCGCCCCGCCGGTATGCCCTTCCGGAATCTCTTTAAAGTCGGCCTTGGCCAAAGGGCTGCCGTCCAGCTTGACGTGTTTGGCGTAGGTCATGTGCACCACCAACCATAGGCCGGCGCTGCTGAGCCGATCCAGCGCAATCAGGTGTTCATAAACCGCATCGATATGCGGCTGTAGCCCTTTTTTGACCAGTTTTTCGGCCATGTGCAGCACCGCACTTTGGGTGGCTGGCTGATGCACCACCACCCCAAAGCCTTGACGCCAGGTTTCAAATAACGGGTTCTCGGCCGCGTGTGCGTCCAAAACGGCTACATCTAAAAGGGTATGACTCATGACCTAAGGCCTCCTATGCCTGCTGCGCGATGACTATATGGCGTGTTGATTTTGCTGATGGCCCGCATCGTCTGCGCCTTAAAAAAAGCCCCTAGACACCGTCTCTAGGGGCTATGACGTTCTGTGTCTACCTTAACACAGTCTGTTCAAATATACTTATGCTGCGGTGATTAAGCTTCTGGGTGCCAGCGTTTCAACCACAGTGCATTCATCACCACGCTGACGCTGCTCAAGGCCATCGCCGCCCCCGCAAACGCGGGATTCAAGAACCCAAAGGCGGCCAAAGGGATGCCGATGCTGTTGTACAAAAAGGCCCAAAAGAGGTTTTGCTTAATCTTTCTGTCGGTTCGGTGGGCAATCGACAGGGCACTGGCGATCAAACGGTTGTCGTCACGCATTAAGGTAATCCCGGCCGCATGCTTGGCCACGTCGGCGCCTTGACCCATGGCGATGCCCACGTCTGCTGCCGCCAAGGCAGGCGCATCGTTGACGCCGTCGCCCACCATGGCCACTCGTGCACCCTTAGCCCTTAAGGCCAACACATTTTTCGACTTGTCTTCTGGCAGCATTTGCGCCTGCACGTCATCCAAGCCCAGCTGCTCGGCCACATGACGGGCCGCGCCTTCTTTGTCGCCGGTAAACATCACGCAGCGTATGCCCTGAGCCTGTAGCGCCTTAATCCCCGCCAGCGCACTGGCCTTGATTTCATCACCAAACACCATAAAGCCCAATAGGGTGGCGTCGACCCCGTCTTGCTGTATCAGCCATGACACGGTGCGCCCTGCCTGCTCATAGGCGTCGGCACGGTCACGGTAGGCGCTCAAATCCACGCCTTTTTCCTGCATCAACCTGTCGTTGCCCAAATAGGTAGGCACGCCCGCGACTTCGGCTTTTGCCCCTTTGCCGACAATATTTTGCATGTCGACGGTGTCCGGCAAGCTTAAGGCCATGGCCTGTACCCGGTCTTTGACCGCCTGCGCCAAAGGATGGCTGCTGCCCTGTTGCACCGCACCCGCCACCTGTAAAAACTCGGCTTCGCTCAGCACGTCGCTGACGCTGGCCACCAGACTGGGCTTGCCTTCGGTCAAGGTGCCGGTTTTATCAAACACAAGGGTGTCGATGGCGTGCGCCCGCTCTAGGGTTTCGGCGTCTTTAATCAAGATGCCGTATTTGGCGGCCACCCCCGTCCCGGCCATGATCGCCGTCGGCGTGGCCAAGCCCAAAGAACACGGACAGGCGATCACCATCACCGCCACCGCGGTCAAAATCGCCTGACCCCAATCGCCACTGATGATGCCCCAGGCCAAAAACGTCACCAGGGCTATCACCAACACGATGGGCACAAAAATGGCGCTGATTTGATCGACGCGGCGCTGTAACGGCCCCTTGGCCACTTGCGCTTCTTCCACCAGGCGAATAATCCGCGCCAGCGTGGTTTCCGCGCCCACGGCCGTGGTGTTCACCAAGATGGCGCCGTCGGTGTTCACCGAACCGCCAATAATGGTGTCGCCCACGTCTTTGTTCACCCATTCACTTTCCCCGGTCAACAGGGATTCGTCGGCTGCGGTTCTGCCTTCGATGACTTCACCATCGACCGGCATGCGTTCGCCCGGCAACACCCGCACCACGTCGTTGACCTGAACCAGGGCTATCGCCACTTCGACCTCTTCGCCATTAATCACCACCCGCGCCAGCTCTGGTCGCAGCGCGTTTAAGGCCCGAATGGCCTCGGTGGTTTGACGCTTGGCGCGAGATTCTAGCCATTTGCCGACCAAGATTAAGGTCACCACCGCCGCCGAGGTTTCAAAGTACAGGTGCTGGCGGCCAAACAGCCATTCATATATCGACAGGCCAAACGCCGCGCTGGTGCCCAAGGCCACCAGCAGGTCCATATTGCCGGTTTTGGCCTTGACGGCAGCCCAGCCGGCCTTGTAAAAACGCCAGCCGAACACAAACTGAACAATGCCCGCCAGCACAAACTGTAGCCACGCTGGCGGCATCATGTGGATGCCAAACGGCATCACTATCATCGGTGCCACCAAGGGCAAGGTCAACAGCACCGAGCCCAGTAAAATTTTGGTTTCTTTATTCAGGCCCTTGCCTTCATCCGCATTCGCGGCACTGGCCTCATGCAGGCGGGCAGGATAGCCTGCCTTCTGTAAAGCATGCATTAAGCCGGCGACCGAAGTGCCACTCACCACGGTGACGCTGGCCTGCTCCGTGGCCAAGTTCACCTGAGCCTCCAGCACCTCATTTTGTTTGGTTAACGCTTTTTCGACGCGGCCCACGCAGGACGCACAGGTCATGTCGCTGACGTCAAACACCAGCCGTTCGGTGGGCACGCCGTAGCCGGCGGCCTCAATGGCCGTAACCAAGGCCGCCACATTGGTGGCCTTGGGATCATAGACGATGGTGGCCTGATTGGTCATTAGGTTCACGGAGGCAGACACCACACCCACCGTTTTGACTAGGGCTTTTTCGACGCGGCCCACACAAGACGCGCAGGTCATTTCTGTCACCGTCAGGCGTATGCTTTGGCTTGTTGGTTGAGCACTCATGTCCACCTCCTTAAGGCGTTTAAACGGAACCGGTTTCGTAACCTTCTTCGACCACCACCGCGGCCAATGTCGCCTCGGTGACGCTGCCATCGGTGGTGACCGTGGCGCTTTTGCCTTCTAAACTCACCACAACCTGCTCAACGCCGGCCACTTCGCCCAATGCTCTGGTGACGTGGGCCACACACTTTTGACAGCTCATGCCTAAAACGCTTAATGTAATCGTGTTCATAAATGCTTCCTTTTGATGTATTTGGTTGAAAACAAGCCCAGCTTAAACCTTGACCAAAGGGCAAGGTCAAGCCCCTTAATGTGGTTTTTTAGCAAAAGCCTGTTGCCGATGATCATGTCGACCACACGCCCACGAAAAAGCCGTCTTAAAAACGTTTGGGTTTTTAAGACGGCTTTCACATTCAATCTAGTTTTGTAAGGTGCGCAATGCCCTTAAAGACAATTCATCGCCGCGATCGCTCGCTTGACGGTACCAATACAGGGCCGAAGCCGTGTTTTGCGTCACGCCGACACCTTGCTCATATAGCCCGGCCAACTGTCGCTGTGCCCGAACCACCCCTTCTCTGGCGGCCTTGTCCAACCACACAGCCCCTTGGTGGGCGTCTACGCTGCCGGTTTTTCCGGCCAAATAGGCCAGGCCCAACTCATAAGACGCGTAGGCATAATCGTGTTCGGCTGCCTGACGTAACCACTTCATCGCGGTCGATAGGTCTGGCTCGTTCACGCCCAGGCCATCCTCATAAAACAAAGACAAATAATATTCGGCTTCGGCGCTGCCGTTTTCGGCCGCCTTTTCCATCCAGTAAAAAGCCTGTTCAGGATTGGCCTGTACTTCTTCGCCTTTAAGATACATCACGCCCATGGTAATTTGCTCTTGCACGTTGTCCGCGCTGGCGCGAGACAGCAATCGCTGTGCGGCAACCTCTCCGCTTTGCTGCGCGTCAGCCAACACCATTGGCATCACGCTCAATGGCAGTAACAAACACACACTCAATATACCCAATCGACGTTTCAATGTATCTACCCCTGTACCTACAACCAGAATAATCTATCGAGCTATATCATAATCAATATTGCGACAGAATAAAATACTTTTTTTGTAAAGATTTGCAAACAACTCTTAACTACTAGATAAAGTTTGTTTACAGTACCCGCAAAGAAGTCTACTAAACGTTAAAATAAGGGCGATTTCCCTGAGTCAAAAAGCCTTTATACGCCCCATTCTGCCTCGTTTCACAAACACCTTAAACGATAAGCCCTAATCCCGCAATCATTGTTTGGCCAACGTCCACATCAGCCCGTTTAAACCCCATTCACACAAATATGGCTGCCGCTCAAACTGGGGACGATTTCTATCCTCACCGGCATTTGCGCCTTTAATTCAGAGACGTGTGAAATCAGGCCAATCATCCGCCCGCTGGCCTGTAAATCCATCAGGGTGGCCATGGCCAAATCCAAGGATTCGCTGTCTAAGCTGCCAAACCCTTCATCAATAAACAAGGTATCTAAACGCACGCCACCGGCATAGGCCTGCACCACATCCGACAGGCCCAAGGCCAAGGCCAAGGCGGCCAAAAATGACTCACCGCCGGACAGCGTGGCCACGTCGCGGGTTTTGCCGGTGTACCCATCCTCCACTTGCAATTCTAAGCCGCTGGCCCGATTGCCCTTGCTGCGCTCATCTTTGCGCAACAGCTCGTATCGGCCCTGGCTCATCACCCGCAGCCGGCTCGAAGCCTGTACCAGCACATCATCCAACAACACGCTGAGCACAAAACGCTGCAGGTTGACCTTGGCGCCATAGCGCCCTGAGGCCACCTCATTGAGCGTGCCGTAGAGGGCAAACTCGGCCTCTAAGGCCGCGTTGGCCTGCTGCGCCTGGGCCAGCT
>JAGNPU010000108.1 GCA_017989485.1 Neisseriaceae bacterium | reverse complement strand
GCAATGCCGAGTCCGGCACGCGCAGGGTGATGAAATTGGCCTCAGAAGGAAAATCTTCTATTTGCTCATAGGCCTTAATCGCCGTGCGCACGCGTTCACGCTCCGCTTTGAGACGCACCGTATTTTCTAAAATAAACGGTTGATATTGTAGCGCAAATTTGGCCGCCACAATGCTTAGTTGATTCATATTGTAAGGCGGCACCACTTTGGCCATTTCGTCCATCAAGATGGGGGCCCCGGCGGCATAACCCACGCGCAGGCCGGCAAAGCCAATTTTGCTTAAGGTCCGCATCACAATCAGGTTGTCGTACTGACCGGCCAAATCCATAAACGTGTCAGAAGAAAACGCGCTGTACGCCTCATCGACCACCACCACCCCCTTGGCGGCCTTGACGATGGCCTCGACGTCGGCACGCTCAAAGCGACCGCCGGTCGGGTTGTTCGGGTAGGCGATAAAAATCAGGGCGGGCTGCTCTGCCTCGATGGCGGCCAGGGTGGCGGCCAGGTTTAAGGTAAAGTCTTCATTTAAAGAAACCCCAACATAGCGCATACGATGCAGCTTGGCACTCAAGGCGTACATCACGAATGATGGCTCAAGCGCCATTAAGGTGGCCCCTTCTTTAGATAAAGCTTTGGTGACGATGTCGATGAGCTCGTCCGAACCATTGCCCAGGATCACACCGGTGCCGGCAGGGATGTCAAAAGCCACACGCAAATCTGCCACTAGGCCGCCGCCATTGGGTTCAGGATAAAGATTAATCGGTGCCTGGCTGAGCTGCTTGCCCAACTCTTCTTGCATGTCGTCTACGTAGGTGTAGGGACTTTCCATGGCGTCGAGCTTAATAAAATCCTCTGCCACGGTGGCCACTTTATAGGCCTGCATGCTTCTGATCTCCGGTCTGACGTAGTCCAAAATACTCATTTTGCCTCTCCTCTGGGTTATTTTTAAGCATGATCCGCCACGGGCCGCACCGCAGGCGCTGGCTGAGCGAAGGTGGCGGACGCAATGGCAATCGACTATAGCCATTCTATCCTTTTTTCCTGTTTCGAACAGCCCTATTCGGCACGCGCAAAAAAAAGCCGCCTAAGCACAGCTTAAGCAGCTTTCGGATCGGGAAGGGATTATTCCAGGCCGGCTGCTTTACGCAGCGCATGAGCCTTGTCGGTTTTTTCCCAGGTAAACTCTGGCTCTTCGCGGCCAAAGTGGCCGTAAGCAGCGGTTTTACTGTAAATTGGGCGCAACAAATCCAACATGTGCACAATGCCCTTAGGCCGCAAGTCGAAGTGCTCTTTGACCAAGGCCACGATTTGATCGTTGGCGATCACGCCGGTGCCAAACGTGTCGATGGAAATCGACGTGGGCTCGGCCACGCCAATGGCGTAAGACACTTGAATTTGGCACTGACGCGCCAGGCCCGCGGCCACAATGTTTTTGGCCACGTAGCGGGTGGCGTACGCCGCAGAACGGTCGACCTTGGTTGGGTCTTTGCCCGAGAAGGCACCGCCACCGTGTGGGGCCGCCCCACCGTAAGTGTCCACAATGATTTTACGCCCGGTCAAGCCGCAGTCGCCCATAGGCCCACCGATGACAAACCGTCCGGTTGGGTTAATGTGGTATTTGGTTTCAGGACGCAACATGTCAGGCGGCAATACCGGCTTAATGATGTGTTCCAACACGGCGTCACAAATCTCTTCATGACTGATGCTGGGGTCGTGCTGGGTAGACAACACCACGGTGTCTATCCACTTAGGCTGACCGGTTTCGCTGTCGTAGGCGCAGGTGATTTGCGCTTTGGCGTCCGGACGCAACCACGGCAAGCGGCCATCTTTGCGCAGCTCGCTTTGGCGCTGCATCAAACGATGGGCATAATAAATGGGGAACGGCATCAACGTGGGGGTTTCATCACAGGCATAGCCAAACATCAGGCCCTGGTCGCCCGCGCCCTGGTCTAAATCAAGGCCTTCACCCTCATTCACGCCTTGCGCAATGTCTACCGATTGTTCGTCGTAAGCCGCCAATACCGAACAGCCATGATAATCAAAACCCAGTGCCGAATTATCATAACCGATGCGACGGATGGTCTCGCGCGCGACTTTAATGTAATCTACTCGAGCAGTTGTGCTCACTTCACCAGCCAAAATAACCAAACCTGTGTTAACTAAGGTTTCTGCTGCCACACGTCCACGAGGATCTTGTGCCAAAATCGCATCCAGTATCGCATCGGAAATCTGATCCGCTACTTTGTCAGGATGGCCTTCAGAGACAGACTCTGAAGTAAATAAATATTCACTCATGAATTGAATTTTCCTAAAAATGGGCAAACACCAAAGGGTTTGTTAAAATAGACCCAGTTAAAACAGAAGACATAATATGCAATCTTTAATACAGACGTTTTTTTGGCTCATAGCCCGCATCCCCTTACCTGTCTTACACGTCATGGGGCGGGGGTTCGGCTATCTGATGTATTTAGGCAGCGCCGGCATGCGCATGCGCATTAAAGAGAATCTACACACTAGTCAAGCGGTTGAAGACTACCAAAATAGTGGCCCAAAAGTCAAATCAGTGTGCCAAGAAATTGCCAAATCCGCGCTGGAATTGCCAATAGCATGGACGCGCTCGTCAGAAGACATCGCGGCCCTATTTAAGGCCGTCGACGGCTGGGCGCATGTGGAAGAAGCGATACAACAATCGCAAGGCCTGTTGTTCATCACCCCCCATATCGGCAGCTATGATTTGGCCGGGCGCTACATCAGCCACCAGCTGCCCTTCCCCCTCACCGCCATGTATCGCCCCCCTAAGCTGTCGTGGCTAGAGCCGGTCATGAATGCGGGACGCGTGCGCGACAAGGGCAAAACCGCCCCGGCCAATGCCCAAGGGGTACGCCAGGTGCTGCGAGCCTTACGCAACAAAGAGGCCACCATCCTTCTGCCAGACCAAGTCCCCAGCGGCGGAGATGGCGTTTGGGTGCCTTTTTTCGGCAAACCCGCTTATACTATGACATTGGCGGCCCGCTTAGCCGAGATGGATAACGTCAAAACGTTTTTCTTTGTCGGTGAGCGTCTACCAAAGGGCCAAGGCTTTAAATTACACATCCGCCCCTTGAACACGCCATTAACACAGGATAAAGTACAAGACACCCTGATCATCAATCAGGCCGTCGAATCGCTTATCCTTGAGTTTCCAACACAATATTTATTCAGTTATAACCGTTACAAGGTGCCCGCTGGCGCAGAAAGACCTCCAGTACAATGATGAAACTCGCTTTTGCTTTTCTCTATTTGGTTCGTCTGTTCCCCTATTGCGTGATTCGTCGCTTGGCCAACGTGTTGGGGGCGGTGCTGTATTACCTCATCAGCAACCGGCGTAAAATTGGGCGCACCAACCTCGCCCTGTGCTTTCCTGAAAAAAGCCAGGCCGAACGCGACCGCATCCTCAAACACAATTTCCAGCACATGACCAGCATGATTTTAGAATATGGCATCTGCTGGTATTCGTCTGCCGAGCGCATAGACAAGCTGGTCACGTATAAAAACAAACAGTATTTAGACGATGCCTTGGCGCAAGGGCACAAAATCATTCTGCTCTACCCTCATTTTTGCGCCTTTGAAATGGGCGTGTTCAAGCTGAACCAAACCCAGCCCTTGCTGAGCATTTATTCCAAGCAAAAAAACCCCATCATGGACAAAAAAATGTACGACAGCCGCCAGCGCTATCACAACGCCCACATTGTGCCGCGCACGGCCGGCCTGTTGGCCATGATCAAAACCATTAAGGCCACCGATGCGCCGTTCTTATACTTGCCGGACCAAGACTTTGGCCCTAAGGATTCTATTTTCGTCGACTTCATGGGCGTCAACACCGCCACCACGCCGGGCCTAAGCCGCATCGCCAAACTCACCAATGCCAAGATTATTCCCATGATTACCAATCGGCTGAACACGGGTTTTGAGTTGGAATTCTTTCCAGAATGGACTGATTTCCCCTCCGACAATGCCGAAGCCGATACCTTGAGAATGAATCAGTTTATTGGCGAGCAGGCGCGCCGTCTGCCGGAACAGTATTTCTGGCTGCACAAACGCTTCAAAACGCGGCCAGAGGGCGAAAAAAGCTTTTACTAGGCTACCCCACCACCCCCATGCAGAAACACGCCCGTATAGCCATCTAAATGCCTTTATGGCGACTTTAAGGCGCAGCGCAAGCCCCCTAAAACAAAAAGGACTGAATTGATGATCGATTCAGTCCTTTTTGCTGGGTGTCATCATGGTGGGCATTCCTCAGGTGCATCATACAGTGGGCCCCGACACCCTATGCAAACCATGACTTATGGCTCTGCTGCCGTAGCCTGGGTCGCGACCCATAGGGGTTTGACTTCGCTGATGAGGCCGTGGGCCCGCTGCGCTTGACCCACGCTACCCATAATGTGCTTGAAACACAGGGCCCCACCTGTCCGACGCAAGGCACAAGCACGCCGCTTTTACTCGGCCATTTAGGGCCTCCTGATGAGTGCCCACCGTGACCCAAATCGGGGGCGTTGCCGATGTTTTGCATGGTGGCCGCGGCGCTTACCCTTTCATAAGCACCCATAAAAAAACCGCAGCCTCTTCACAAAGGCTGCGGTTTTGATCAGGGCAGAACTAGGCCAGCTTGCGCGACGCCCAGAAAAAGCGAATCACAAACCCTGGGAAGGCAAACACCAAGAACAGGCACAAAGTGGTCACGTAAAACTCCCACTCCTGTGCATGCACGCTCATGGCGCCCTGCTTTTCTAATACATAGGCCAAACCACCGACCAGGCCATAGAACACGGCCAGCTCCAAGAGATGATAAAAGGCCGACTTCTTTTTCAACGGCAGCACAAAAAAGAATTTGTCACTGACAAAAGGCAGATTGGCGGCGATAAACGCCACCACCAACAAAATATACATACTGGCGGTCATGATTTTTCCATAAAAAAACGGCAACCTCAGTTGCCGTTCGATTTGAGTGTTTCAGTGATTATAGCAAGAATTGAAAAGCTTGCGTACTCCACTCAACCAATACGTTAGGCATGATGCCTAAAGCCAACAGCGCCAGGGCGTTAATGCTTAAGAACAGCTTCACTTCCCAAGTCATGTTGAGGTCAGGCGTCACGCGGGCAGGCGCATCGAAATACATGACCTTCACCACACGCAGGTAGTAGAAGGCGCCGATGAGCGACATGATGACGGCAAACACCGACACCCACAAATAACCTTGGGCCAACAGCGCTTGAATCACCGCAAACTTGGCGTAAAAGCCCAGCAACGGCGGAATGCCAGCCATAGAGAACATGGTCAACAACATCAAAAAGGCCAACCACGGGTGGTTTTGATTCAGGCCCGCCAGGTCGGTCAGCTTTTCGCACTCATGCTCTTTGGTCGACAAAATCATCAACACGCCAAAGGCCGCAACCGACATAATCACATAGGTCAGGGTGTAAATCATCGCGGCCTGGAAGCCCAATAGGCCGCCCATAAAGCCCAACACCACAAAGCCCATGTGTGAAATCGTCGAATAGGCCAACAGTCGTTTCACATTGGTTTGCATGATGGCAGACAGGTTACCCACCAACAAAGACGCAATCGCCAATAGGTTTAACATCGGCACCCACTGATCGGCTAGCGGTGCCATGCCACCGACCAAAATGCGGAACATGAACACCACTGAAGCGATCTTCGGGGCCGCGCCTAGGAAGGCACCCATAATGGTGGGTGCGCCTTCGTAGACGTCTGGCACCCACATGTGAAACGGCACGGTGCCCAATTTAAAGGCCAAGCCCACCACCATGAACACCAGACCAAACTGGGTTAAGGTGGTATTGGCGGTGCCATTGGTCAAGCCAGCCACCATGTCGGTCAAGTACAAAGAACCGGTGCCGCCATAAACCAAAGACATGCCGTACAGCAGCAGGCCAGAAGACAGGGCGCCCAAGACGAAGTATTTAAACGCGGCTTCACTGGCTTGAGGATGGTCACGACGCAGCGCAATCATGGCGTATAGGGCCAAAGACATCAGCTCTAGGCCAATGTACAACACCAAGAAATGGTTGCTGCTGACCATGATGGTCATGCCCAACAGGGCAAACAACGACAGGGTGTAAAACTCGCCCTGATACATGTCGCGGCTTTGCAGATAAGGACGGCTGTACACAAACAGGAAGAAGGTCGCGACGTACATCGCAAACTTGGCCACCTGAGACAGGCTGTCCGACAGGAACATATTGCTAAACGTCGTCACCGGAATGACGTCGCCGGCCTTAAATTGAAAGCCTGCCACCACCACCAGCGTCACCAAGCTTAGGCCATAGGCCAACCACTTGGCTTTGTGACTAAACAACACGTCTACCAATAAGACAACACACAATGCCACCAAAAGCACAATTTCAGGCATTGCGGGGATAAGATTTAAATCGGCCCAGTTCATTCACACTTCCTTAAATTTTGCTTTGCGCCACATGGGCAATTAAATCATTCGCAGCCTGATGAATCACAGCCACAAA
>JAGNPU010000107.1 GCA_017989485.1 Neisseriaceae bacterium | reverse complement strand
CTATATACGGTGGGTTGGCCACCACCACATCCATGCTGTACGGCGGCAGCGTGCCAACAAAGGCATCAAGCCAGCTGCCCGCCTTAAACTGGACGGAGGCGCCCAAACGCATCGCGTTGTTTTGGGCCACCGTCAACGCCGCCACAGAGACATCGCTGGCCCACACCTGGGCCTTAGGGCACTCTAGCGCCAAGGTGATGGCAATCACCCCACTGCCCGTGCCCAAGTCCCATACTTTAGGCGTGGCGACGCCGCTGGCGGCCATCTTGGCCAAGGCAGCCGCCACCAGGTGCTCGGTTTCTGGCCGCGGAATCAACACGCTGGGCGACACCTGAAACAGACGCCCATAAAATTCACGTTCGCCCAATAAATAGGCCATAGGCTGGCCCTCGTGGCGCGCTTTTGCCCATGCCGCCAGCTGCGCCTGCTCGGCGGCGCTCAACAGCGTCTCTGAGCGCGTGATCAGCTGAGCATGGGTCAGCCCGGTGGCCGCCTGCATCAACATGCGGGCCTCCAAGCGCGGTAGGCCACATTGTCGTAGCCATGCCTCGATGCTGAGGTCGTCAGCGGCAGATGAATCAAATGGGGTCATGTCACACATTCCTAAAGAGGCTTACCCTCACAAAAACAAACGGGCAACCCCACGCAGCGGTTGCCCATCATCAGGCCTAGAGTAAAATCAGGCTGGCCAGACCAAGGAAAATAAAGAAGCCCCCGGAATCCGTCACCGCCGTAATCATCACGCTGCTGCCCAAGGCCGGGTCTTTGCCCATTTTTTGCATGGTCACGGGGATTAACACCCCCATGGTGGCGGCCAAGGCCAGGTTTAAGGTCATCGCCGACACCATCACGGCGCCCAGCTCAAAGCTACCGTACAGCAGCCAGGCCACGCAGCCCATCACCGTGCCCCACACCAGGCCGTTCAATACCGCCACGCCCAATTCCTTGCGCCACAGCTTCCACGACTGGCCCATTTGCATTTGGCCCATGGCGATGGCGCGCACAATCATGGTAATGGTTTGGTTGCCTGAGTTGCCACCAATACCGGCCACAATCGGCATTAACGCGGCCAGGGCGACGATTTTTTCAATCGAGCCTTCAAACACGCCAATCACGCGGCTGGCCACAAACGCCGTACACAGGTTGATCGCCAACCACATCCACCGGTTCTTGACCGAGTCGATGACGGGGGCAAATAAATCTTCTTCTTCCTTCATACCGGCCATGTTCATGATGTCGGTGGCGGATTCTTCACGAATCACGTCCAACATCTCATCCACGGTGATGCGGCCAATCAGTTTTTGATTGCCATCCACCACCGGCGCCGTCACTAAGTCATAGCGCTCAAACGCCAGAGCCGCCTCTTCCACGTCGTCTTCTGGCTGGAACGTCACCACGTCGGTGGCCATCACGTCGGCCACAATGGTTTCAGGATCGGCCACCAGCAGCTTGCGGATGGGCAACACGCCTTTCAAAATACTGTCTTCGTCGACCACAAAAATCTTGTCCATGTGGTCAGGCAAATCTTCAAAGCGACGCAAGTAGCGCAGGACCACTTCACAGCTGACGTCGGCACGAATGCTCACGAACTCAAAGTCCATCAGAGTACCGACCTGATCCTCCTCGTACGACAATGCCGCCGCCACCTGGGCACGTTCTTTTTCATCCAAGGTGCTCAAGGCGGCGTACACCACCTGCCGCGGCAAGTCATGGGCCAGCTCGGCCAGCTCATCGGTGTTTAAATCCGCCATCGCCGCCAACAGCTCGGCCTTGGTCATGCCCTCAATCAGGGTTTCACGCACCGCATCCGACACTTCCAGCAACACTTCGCCATCGTCTTCAGGGCCGGCCAAACGCCAAACCAGCAGGCGTTCGTCCACGGGCAAGGATTCGAGTATCCGGGCCACGTCGGCCGGGTGTAACTGTTGTAATAGATTGATTAAAGCCTGATAAGCCGCTTGCTGCTCAGGTTCGTGAAATTTAATCACGTCCATCGCCTGACCATGGACGATTAATGACGACACGGGCATGAGCGCCGAAATCCAATCATTCAATTCGGTCATGTCAACAATTTGTTTGTAGTCGTTTTTTTCTGGCGAAGCAGACACATTCGGTTCAACTGAGCTCATAAATGATTCATTACTCCGTCTACTCGCTTAAGCTGAGTATTCAATAGATTAACAAGGTACTTGGATGACTGCCGCTGGGCATATTCGAACAGCGCGGATGCTAGGACCCACAACTTAAAAGAAATAATCACATAGATAATCCAAAAACTGCCCTAATGGTACACCAATTGACGATTATGCCAAAGTACCCACTGCCCATCGTCGGTAAAAAAAGCCAGGGGCAGCATGACCTCGGTCACCACTATGCTTTAATATGATATGGTAAATCGCCGCTGTCTCAGCTGATTCAATGTTAGAATTGCCCCTAGCGCCTGCAACCTATCTTATTGAATAAGGTCGAATGCGTAGCATGGAATAGATGCACGGCGTCACTCGGTCCACATTAACCTTTAAGAAACTTTATGCCCAAACATTCTTCTCATTTATTGACGGCCCTGTGCGCCAGCCTGGCCCTGATGCTGAGCGCCTGCGGCGATGGCAAAGACAGTGATGGTAAAGCCAGTGCCGGTGGCCGTGCGGCCGCCAGCGTGACCGCCCTCACCGTGACCGAACAGCCCCTAGACAAAAAGGTCGGCGCCTTTGCCCAAATAGAAGCAAAATTTGCCCCCAACATTGCCACCGAAGTGGCGGGCATCGTGACCAAAATCTTGGTGTCTGAAGGCCAACAGGTCACCGCCGGCCAAGCCTTGGCCCACGTCGACGCGGCCGACTTAGAAAGCAAAAACCTGGCGGCCAGCGCCGACGTGGCGCGCCTGCAGGCCCTGGCCACCGAACAGGCCAACCAGCTGCGCCGTGATCGCACCCTGTTCGACAAAGGGTTTATCTCTCAGGCGGCCTTAGAAAACACCCAGGCCCAGGTCACTGCGACCCAAAAACAGGTGGCAGCCGCCCAAGCGCAGCAGGCACAAACCCAGCGTAACGTGGGCCGCAGCGTCATCAGTGCGCCCTTTTCGGGCAGCATCCAAACCCGCATGGTGAATCTGGGCGAATACGTCAATCCCGGCAGCGTGCTGTTTGGCTTCAGCAGCAGCGGCCACCGTCAGGTGAAGCTGTCGCTAGGCCGTGACGATGGCGCCTTAGTGCGCCTAGGCCAAACCGTGTTGCTTGGCGACCAAGCCCCCTATACGGAATTGGTGGTCAGCGAGGTGCGCTCCGACCTCGACCCCGCCAGCCGCGCCAAAATCATTTACGCCCAGCTGCCTGACGATGCCCCCTACGTGGCCGGCGACACCATGAAGGCGCAAATCATCGTGGCCCAAGCGCCCACGCTCAGCATCCCCAAGCAGGCCATCGTCGAACGGCCTGAAGGCAAGGTATTGTACGTGATCAACCCCGACAGCACCGTGGCCGAACGTTTGGTCAGCACCGGCTACACCGACGAGCAGGTGGTGGAAATCACCAACGGCCTCAAGCCGGGCGACACCATTGCCATCGACGGCGCAGGCTTCTTGAGCCAGGGCGCCAAAGTCGAGGTCGCCAAAACCCCCGTGGCCAAAGCCCTCCCCATCGCCCAATAGCCTAGGACTGACATGAATTGGATTAACTTATTCATCCAGCGCCACGTGTTGGCGCTGGTGCTGAGCACCATGGTGATTTTATTCGGGACGGTGGCCTATCAACGCATAGGCGTCGACCGCTACCCCTCGATAGAACAGCCCACCCTAAACGTCTCCACCTCTTTGGATGGCGCCACGCCCGACGTGATCGACCAAAGCATTACCCAGCCGATAGAAAACGCGGTCAATCGCGTGTCCGGCATCGATTTAATTGAGTCCACTTCCAGCACCGGCCACTCCCGCGTGCAGCTGACGTTTAACCTCGACAAAGACATTGATGTGGCCTTTAATGAAGTGCAGTCTGCGCTCGAGAGGGTACGGCGACGCCTGCCCGACGACGCCGACGCACCGGTGGTGTCTAAATCAGACCCGAACAGTGCCCCCATCATGATGATGTCGCTCAACGGCAACCACACCGAACGCGAGCTGTACAAATACGCCAACAATATTATTGCCAAACAGCTGGAAACCATTGATGGCGTCGGCACCATTGCCGTCTTTGGCCGCGGTCAAAGGGTGATCCGCGTGGCGGTGGATTCGCTCAAGCTGGCCGGCTACGGCCTCGACATTCAAGACGTCAGCAGCGCCTTACGCAAAGAGCACCGCCAAGAGGCCGGCGGCACCTTGGTGTCGGGCAGCCGCGAATACGTCATCGACCTGGATCAGGAATACCACAGCGTTGACGCTTTGAAAAACGTGGTCATCACCGCCAGCAACAACCTGCCGGTGCTGTTGCGCGACGTCGCCACCGTCATCGACGGCGAAGGCGACATTCGTTCCATCAACCGCACCAACGGCCAGCCGGGCGTGACCATTGCGGTGATTCGGGTACCGAACACCAACACCGTCAGCACCGCCGAAAAAATCGTCGAGCGCATCGAACAGAAAATCCGCCCCAGCCTGCCCGAAGGCATGTATTTAGACATTGCCAACAACTCTGCCGCCTACATTAATGACATGGTTGAGGCCTTAAAGGCCCACCTGGTCGAGGGCACGCTGTTGGCGGCCCTCGTCGTGTGGTTGTTTTTGCGTAACTGGCGTGCCACCCTCATCGTCGCCACCGCCATACCCGTGTCGCTCCTGGGCGCGATTGCGCTGATGTACTTCTTAGGCTACACCTTTAACACCATTACCCTATTGGGCCTGCTGTTGCTCATCGGCGTGGTCGTCGACGACGCCATCGTGGTGTTAGAGGCGATACACCGGCGCGAAGAGGCCGGCGATGCGCCGATGGTGGCCGCCGAAAAAGGCACGCAAGAGGTTGTCTTTGCCGTGGTCGCGGCCACCCTGTCTCTGGTGGCGATTTTCCTGCCCATCGTGTTTTTGACCAGCACCGTAGGCCGCCTGTTTAATGCCTTTGCCGTGGTGGTGGCCTTTGGCGTGATCGTGTCGCTGTTTGTGTCGCTGACCCTCACGCCCATGCTGTGTTCGCGCTTTTTAAAGAGCACCCGCAAACCGGGCAAGGTGTATCAAAAGCTAGAGCAAATGTTCATGGCATTAGAGCGCAGCTACACCCGCGCGCTGCTGTGGGTATTGGGCCACCGCCAAAAAGTCTTGTATGGCTGCCTCGCCCTCGTGGTGGTTGGCTTTGGCAGCGTTTTGCTGCTCAAAACCGAGTTTTACCCCACCGAAGACGAAAGCCGCTTCGACGTGCGCCTGCGCACCCCGATTGGCTCTAGCGTGTTTTACACCGACAACCGCGCCAAAGAGGTCGAAAAACGCCTCAAGGACGTGGCCGAAATCGACACCGTTTTGGTGCAAGTTGGCCGTGGCGGCGCCAATATGGCCAACATCAGCATCCGCCTCAAGCCCAAAAACCAGCGCAAAGCTTCGCAAACCGAGCTGATGGCGCAAACCCGCGCCCTGCTGCAAGACATACCCGGCACCAAGCTCATCGTTTCCGCCCCGCCACGTTTAGGGGAAAGCAGCGGCGGCAGCCTGCGCTTCTCCGTCGTGGGCAGCGACAAAAACACCGCCCAAAGCACGGGCGCTAAGCTGGCGGAAAGCCTGGAAAAAACCAATCTGTTTGGCCGCATCGACACCGACACCGAAAACGAACAGCCGCAGCTCAAGGTTCAGGTCAAGCGTGAGCAGGCGGCCCAGCTGGGCCTGAGCACCCAAGACGTACTGGCCGCCGTCAATGAGCTGACCGCGGGCAAAACCGTGGGCCAGTTTTCCGACGGCGACGGCGAACGCTACGACATTCGGGTCAAGTCCAGCACCGCCGCCATGAGCAAGCCTCAAGACCTGGCCGAAAGCTACATCCGCGCCGGCAACGGCCAAATGGTGCCCTTGTCCAGCGTGGCCAGCATCGAGCCGACGCTGAATGCCAGCCAGATTGAGCGCAGCACCTTACAATACGCCATCAGCTTTTCCGCCTCGCCCACCATCGCCCTAGGGGACGCCATGGCCCTGGTGACCGAGCAGTCACAGCAAATGCTGCCGCCTGGCTACTGGGTAGAATTCAAAGGCCAGGCGCGCGAGCTGTCCCGCTCCGGCGGCGAATTAATGTTTGTGTTCGGCCTGGCCACGCTGATGCTGTATCTGGTGTTGGCGGCACAGTTCAACAGCTTCTTACAGCCAGCCTTAATCATGCTGGCCGAGCCGCTGGCCGTGGTCGGTGGCCTGGTGGCGCTGTGGCTGTTTGGCCTGTCGTTAAACATTTACTCCGTCATTGGCCTGGTGTTGTTAATCGGCCTGGTGGCCAAGAACGCGATTTTACTGGTCGACATCACCAATCAATACCGCAGCCAGCAGCACATGGCGATTGATGAAGCCCTGGCCAAAAGCTGCCCCATCCGCCTGCGTCCGGTCCTGATGACCAGCCTGACCGTGGTCTTGG
>JAGNPU010000106.1 GCA_017989485.1 Neisseriaceae bacterium | reverse complement strand
GTGTTCTGGTAATTGCCAAGTTTGCATGATCATCCTCGATTTATCGCAAAATAAAAGCGGGCGCAAGCCCACCTTTGTTGTTAAATAAGGATACTACCATAGTTTTTTTGGCTTGGGGATAGTAGATCCCGTCCTTTTTTGCCGTAAAACCATATGGCAGCCCCTCTGACTCTGGCCTAGACGACATTCGGGCAGTCTTTAAAAGACTGCCCGAAATCCAACACTCAACCTTAAAAGGCTAGGGTGTCTTAGTTTTTACCTTGGTCTACCAATTTGTTCTTGGCAATCCATGGCATCATAGAGCGCAGTTGGTTGCCCACGATCTCAATTTGATGCTCGGCATTCAAGCGACGACGTGCCGTCATTGAAGGATAGTTGGTTTTGCCTTCCAAGATGAACATTTTGGCGTATTCACCCGATTGAATGCGGTACAACGCTTTACGCATGGCTTCTTTACTTTCGGCGTTAATCACTTCTGGGCCGGTCACGTATTCGCCGTATTCCGCATTATTGGAAATTGAGTAGTTCATGTTGGCAATGCCGCCTTCGTACATCAAATCCACAATCAGTTTCAATTCGTGCAGGCACTCAAAGTAAGCCATTTCAGGCGCATAACCCGCTTCAGTCAACACTTCAAAACCGGCCTTAACCAATTCAACCGCGCCACCGCACAATACGGCTTGCTCACCAAACAGGTCGGTTTCGGTTTCTTCTTTAAAGTCTGTTTGAATCACGCCCCCTTTGGTGCCGCCGTTGGCTGCCGCATAAGACAGGGCCAAATCACGGGCCTTGCCTGATTCGTCTTGATAAACCGCGATCAAGGTGGGCACACCGCCGCCTTTAACGTATTCGCTGCGTACGGTATGGCCAGGGCCTTTAGGCGCCACCATCACCACGTCCAAGTCGGCGCGCGGCACGATTTGGTTGTAATGAACGTTAAAACCGTGGGCAAACGCCAAAACGGCGCCTTTTTTCAGGTTGGGTTCGATTTCGCTGGCGTATACGTCTGGTTGGCTTTCGTCTGGCAACAAGATCATCACGAAATCGGCCGCTTTGGTGGCTTCAGCCACTTCGCGCACATCGTGACCAGCATTCACGGCTTTATTCCAAGACACGCCGCTTTTGCGCAAACCCACAATCACGTTCACGCCAGACTCTTTCAAGTTTGCTGCGTGGGCGTGGCCTTGTGAACCGTAGCCGATGATGGCTACCTGTTTGCCTTTGATCAATGATAGGTCGGCGTCTTTATCGTAAAAAACTTTCATGGTATTTCCCTAAATAGTAAGTGCATAATTGCTGGTTGTTTTCATTTAATGTGGCAAGGGCCACGGCTTAAATGCGTAAAATTCGTTCCCCGCGGCCGATGCCAGAAGCACCCGTACGGACGGTTTCCAAAATCAGGCTGCTTTGGATGGATTCCAAAAAGGTATTGAGCTTTTCTGTCGTGCCCGTGACTTCGATGGTATAGGTTTTGTCGGTCACGTCCACGATGTTGCCGCGATAAATCTCGGCCATCCGTAACATTTCGTCCCTGTCCTTGCCGACGGCCCTAACCTTCACCAACATCAGCTCACGTTCCACATAGCGGCTCTCGGTCAAATCGGTGACCTTAACCACCTCCAACAACTTATTCAGCTGCTTGGTCATTTGTTCCATCTGGCTAGGCGACCCGGTGGTCACCACGCTTAAGCGCGACAGTGAAGCATCTTCCGTTGGGGCCACTGACAGGGCGTCAATATTGTAGCCACGCGCAGAAAACAGGCCCACCACCCGAGACAAAGCACCTGGCTCATTCTCAATCAAGATCGATAAAATGTGTCTCATGGCACACTCCTTGTGTCGTATTCCCGGAAATCGGCCTCGTAACGCGTGGTTTCTTGCACCATGTGTGGGGGCAACACCATCTCGTCCAAGCCCATGCCATTACCCACCATAGGAAACACGTTCTGTTTCTTGTCGGTAATGAAATCCATGAACACCAAGCGATCCTTCATGGCCAAAGCCTCTTTCAATGCGCCTTCGACGTCACAGCTTTTGTCAATGCGCATGCCAACGTGGCCATAGGCCTCTGCCAGCTTCACGAAATCCGGTAAGGAATCCATATACGATTCAGAATAGCGGTCGCTGTAATAAAACTCTTGCCACTGACGCACCATGCCCAAATAACCATTGTTCAAATTCACGATTTTAATCGGCAGCTTGTACTGCTGACAGGTCGACAGCTCCTGAATGTTCATTTGAATCGAGCCTTCACCCGTAATACAGGCAACGGTCGCATCAGGATGAGCCACTTTGGCCCCCATGGCATAAGGCAAGCCCACGCCCATGGTGCCCAAACCGCCCGAGTTCAACCACTGACGTGGTCGCATAAACGGATAGTATTGCGCCGCATACATTTGATGCTGGCCCACGTCAGACGTGATGATGGCGTCGTTATCCGTCAAGCGCGCCAGGGTTTGCACCACAAACTGAGGCTTGATGATTTGGCTGTCTTCGTCATGGTCAAAATACATACAGTCTTTGGCACGCCAAGACTCAATGGCCTGCCACCATTTTTCCAAATGGGCTGGGCTCAATACGTACGATTTTTCTTTCCACAACTGTATCATTTCGCGCAACACCAGCTTCACGTCGCCCACAATCGGCACGTCTACCGGCACGCGTTTGGCGATACTGGAGGGGTCCACGTCGATGTGGATGATTTTCTTAGGCGCGTCGGTAAATTTACTCGGCACAGAGATCACGCGGTCGTCGAATCGAGCCCCTACCGCCACAATCACATCACAGTTTTGCGTGGCCAAATTGGCCTCATAAGTGCCATGCATGCCCAACATGCCCACAAACTGGGAGTGGGTGCTCGGATACGCCCCCAAGCCCATTAGCGTGCCCGTACAAGGCGCACCAAGCAGCTGAACGAATTCGATTAATTCCGCGCTGGCATTGCCCAGCACCACCCCACCGCCGAAGTAAATCATCGGCCGCTTGGCCCCAGCCAAAACCTGCATGGCTTTTTTGATTTGCCCGGTATGGCCTTTAGACACAGGCTGGTAAGAGCGAATAAACACTTCTTCAGGATAATGAAATTTTGCCAGCGCCTGCGTCACGTCTTTAGGGACGTCGATCACCACGGGGCCAGGTCGGCCGCTTTGGGCAATCACAAACGCTTTTTTGATGGTGGTCGCCAAGTCGCGCACGTCCGTCACCAAGAAGTTGTGCTTCACACATGGGCGGGTAATCCCAATCATGTCCACTTCTTGAAACGCGTCCGAACCGATGGCAGGCGTGCCCACCTGACCTGAAATCACCACCAAAGGCACTGAGTCCATATGGGCAGTGGCAATACCGGTCACGGCATTGGTGGCACCAGGACCTGAGGTCACTAAGGCAACACCCACTTTTTGACTGGAGCGAGAATAAGCGTCCGCAGCATGAACCGCCGCTTGCTCATGACGCACCAAGATATGTTTGAATTGATCTTGCTGGAACATGGCGTCGTAGATTTCTAATACTGCGCCGCCGGGGTAGCCGAAAACGTATTCAACGCCTTCTGCTTGCAGACTTTGCACAAGGATTTGTGCACCAGATATTTGCATAGTTAACCTCTTATTGTTACATTGTTTCGGGTCCAAATTAACCTTATCTAGCTTTGTCGGTGTGTCGGTAACACAACTTTTTATGACAGCGATTTAGGGTACGCGCACATAAACAGCGGGACAACAGCATCAATAATCTTAATCGCCCAAATTCGTTAGGGTTTCTTACTTTAAGAATTGAACAGTTAATCTATCGCTTGCCCATGGCAGCGTCAAGCCCGATTTTGGTTTATTTTCAACAAATTTAACCCTGTCCAAAATATGGGCATTATTTTGTCCATCCTGTCCAAAAAACAGTCGATTTTAGACATTTAATCCAAAAAACAAAAAAGCGACGAAGTGTCAAAATGAGACACTTGTCGCTTTAAACTGATATCAATATTTACATCAATTACATTAAGAGCCAATCACCACTGACGCTCCAGCCATAGTCGCCCATGATTTCAATAGCGATTCCGGCAGGTATTTTTGCGCCAACTGGGTCACATTGGCCACCACGGGCAGGTGGCTGACGTTTTTCGCCACGGCAATCGCCTCAATGTCTAAGCGATAATTAGACAAATCGTTCACTGAGAGCGTCCCTGCCTCGCCCAACATGACATAATGGTTACCCTGCAACATGATGCGCTCGGCCGCCTTGAGCCATGCGGCGACAGGATGGTGTTTGTCCTTACACAACACCACGGGCGTATTCAAACAGCCCACCTCATTTTGCAAAAACACGTTTTCCATCAGCTCACCGCCCAAATACAAGACATCGGCCTGGGCCTGCAGCACCGCATCCAGCTGGCGCACATCGCGCAGCCGCACCAACGCTGGCTTGCCCTGGGCATGAACGGCCTCGATCTGGGCCACCATCGTCTGCTTTTGCTTCGCCGCGCTTTGGGGCTCTGCATACGGCTTCAGGCTAATGCAATACGGATCAAGATAAACGCCATCGGCGTCCTGATTGGCCACCTCACTGCTGACGTATAGGGGCGCCTCTTGGCCAAAGGTGACGCCGCGCACCTGAATCAGCGTATTGTCAGGCCTCACCTCACGGCTAATCATGCGCCAGTCGTGCAACACCCGCATGGCACGCTCAACCTCAGGCAGGCATTCGAACTCCTTAGGGTCGAACACCCGCTCGTCACCGACGGCCCCGATAATGGTGCACTCTATGCCGCGCGAGACGTGTTCGGTCAGGCCTCGGCCCTGTATCAAGGCCACCACGTGGTTAATGGCCACGTCGCTGGCCTGCTTTTTCATCACTATAATCATTTTATTGCCCCCTGTGCGTCTTCACCCCATCATAGCAAACTCCAGCGGCTCTGCCACGCATCAAGATCACATCCCTTACCAAAACGCATGGAAATGGTGTACCGGGCCGATGCCCTCACCCACTTCCAGCGTGTCCGCAGCCAGCAGCGCCTGCTGCAAATAGGCTTTGGCCGCCGCCACCGTACTGGGCCAATCATCATGCCGTGGCCGCAAGGCCGCCAGCGCCGCCGACAGCGTACAGCCGGTGCCATGCGTGTGCCGAGTCGCCACGCGCGGTGCCGTAAAGCGCTCCGCGCCGGCTTGGGTAAACAACCAGTCTGGGCTTTCTGCCTCGCTTAAATGCCCGCCCTTCATCAACACCGCCGAACAACCCAGGGCCAGCAAGGCCTCACCCTGGGCGCACATTTGCGCCTCATTCGTTGCCAACGGCTGATTTAACAGCGCCGCCGCCTCTGGCAAATTGGGCGTAATCATCGACACCCTCGGCAGCAACACCTCGCGAATCGCCGCCACCGCATCAGGGGCCAACAGGGCATCGCCACTTTTGGCCATCATCACCGTGTCCAACACCACAAACGGCAGCGGATAGCGTTGCAGCCGCTCGGCCACCACGGCCACCACCTCTTGATTGAACAACATGCCGATTTTGGCGCTGTCGATGCGCACGTCGGTCAACACCGAATCCATTTGCGCCGCCACAAACTCTGGGTCAATAGGATAAACAGATTGCACGCCACGGGTGTTTTGCGCCACCAAGGCGGTGATGACGCTGGTGCCGTAAGCCCCCAGCGCTGAAAAAGCCTTTAAGTCGGCCTGAATTCCCGCACCACCAGAAGGGTCGGTACCGGCAATGGTTAGGGCGTTAATACGCGTACTCATAAATTAATCTCCGCAACCCCACCACAGACAGAGGCGGGATGATAATGATAAAGGGCATCGACAAACAGCGACACAAAGCTGCCGGGACCGGCTGCCGCCGCAGTGGCCTGAGCGCCACAGGCAGACATCACCTGGCAGGCCATGGCCACCTGCCACAACCGCTCACCTGGCAATCCCGGCAAGCCACAAAACGCCGCGACGACGGCAGACAGCGCACACCCCGTGCCCACCACCCGCGTCATCAGCACATCCCCGCCCGGCACCGCGACCACTCGCTCACCGTCGGTGACGTAATCCACCAGGCCGGTCACCGCCACCACGGCACCGGAACGTCTGGCCAAGGCCTGGGCCGCCGCAATCGCCGCGGCCGAATCGGCCGTGCTGTCCACGCCCCGACCGCCCGCAGCCAGCCCGGCCAAGGCCATGATCTCAGAAGCATTGCCGCGTATGGCGGCCGGCCCTTGCATGAGGATTTTTTGCGCAAAAGCGGTACGGTAGTCCAGCGCCCCAACGGCCACAGGGTCTAACACCCAGGGGCGATGGGCGGCATTGGCGGACGCTATCGCCGCCAACATCGCTGCCTCACGCGCAGGATAGAGGGTGCCTAGGTTAATCAGGACGGCATGGGCCACGGCCGCAAACTGGGTCGCCTCATCAGGCTCAACCACCATGGCCGGAGAGGCCCCTAAGGCCAGCAGCACGTTGGCGGTAAAGGATTGCACCACCTCATTGGTCAAGCAATGGACCAAGGGGGACGCGTGTTTGAATTGGGTAAACAAGGCCGCGGCGGTCGCCGCGTCT
>JAGNPU010000105.1 GCA_017989485.1 Neisseriaceae bacterium | reverse complement strand
GGGCAATGTTCTTCTCATGGCAAATCACGGCGGCTTGGATGGTTCTGGGCTCGTCGCCTTCTGGCAAGACCACGCGCTTGCCTGCTTTTTGGGCCAGGGTCATTAAGTGATGGCGAAAGGCCGGTGGCGACAGCTTGGTGGCGCCACGTTGGGCCAACAGCTGTGCCAAAACGTCGGCGTTTAATGATTTGGCCAACTGGGGCACCGCTTCAGCCAGCTGGTTGGTGTGTGACTGATAGGTGGCCAGGCAGGGCAGTGGCTTGGCCAATAAGGCCTGAACCTCAGCTTCAAAGGCTTGGGCTTCATGGGCCACATTGCTCAGCACGAAGGCCACGGCTTTGGCCGGTTGATGGGTGTATTCGGCCAGGGCCAAATTTAAGGCGGTGGCCACGTCGCTGGCGCTACGGGTTTTGACGTCGACGGCGAGCACGCAGCCGGCGTGTAGGGTGTTGGCAATGGCCATGCTTTGCGGCATTAACTGTGGTTGGCTAATGCCTTCTAAGACCAAAATGTCGGCGTCGCCCCCGCTGACGTGGCCGTAAATGGTTTCCAATAGCTCGTCTTGTGCCTGGGCGCACACCAAGGCCATGGCCTCTTCTGAGGTCAGGCTAGGGTGGGGGTCGATGGCGCCATGCGTCAGCGCATACTCGGCGGCCAGTTCGGACTGCTTGTCCGCAATCGGCTTGGCGTAGCTGACGCGGTATCGTGGGCGAATGGCCTCGATTAAGGCAAGGGTAACAATGTTGAGGTTTTGATGGGTCCCCACGGGAACCGTCATAAGGCGTCGCATGTGTGCTCCTGGTTCTGGTGGTCAAGGCTGGCCCTGACCACGGTCATGAATGGGTAATGCCTATTTTTTGCCGCCAAGGACGCTGCTCAAGACGTTTTTCAGCACCACTGAGATTTGTTTGGCAATGCTTTTGTAAACGGTGTTGCCCATTTGGTGGGCAACGTCGTTGACTAGGCCGCCGTTGGCGCGCTTGCGCTGGCCGGTGGCGCCTTTTACTAAGGCATCCAACATATTGGGTTCTTGCTTGGTCGTCGCCGTTTTGGTGCTGGCCTTGGCTTCGGCGTCGACGGCGACCTGGGCGTCGATGACGGCTTGCGCTTGCGCAATCCGTTCAAACGCCGATTCGTCATCTATCTCGTCTTTGTAATGGCGATACAAAATGTCTTGCTGGTAGGTTGCGTCGCGGTCGGCAGTGCTGATGGGGGCCAGCTGGCTTCTTGGGGGATAGACAAAGGCGCGCTCGACCGGCGTGGGCATGCCTTTTTCATCAAGAAAAGACAGCAAGGCCTCGCCCACACCCAGTTCGCTAATGGTGTCGGCGACTTTGAATTTGGGATTAGGGCGGAAGGTGTCGGCGGCGGCCTTAACCGCCTTTTGGTCGCGTGGGGTAAACGCCCTTAGGGCATGTTGTACGCGGTTGCCGAGCTGGCCCAAAATGCTGTCGGGCAAGTCCAGAGGATTTTGGGTGCAAAAATACACGCCCACGCCCTTAGAGCGAATCAAACGCACCACCTGTTCGACTTTGCCGACCAGTGCTGAAGAGGCATTGTCGAACAATAGGTGGGCCTCGTCGAAGAACATCACAAACTTGGGCTTTTCTAAGTCGCCCACTTCGGGCATTTGGTTAAACAGCTCGGTCAGCATCCACAGCAAGAAGGCACTGAACAGGCGGGGCGACTGCATCAGTTTTTCGGCGTTCAAAACGTTGATCACGCCTTTGTCGCCGTCGGTTTGCATCCAGTCGTTTAAGTCTAGGGCGGGCTTGCCAAACAGGTGGGCACCGCCTTCATTTTCTAGGGTCAGCAGGCTGCGTTGAATGGCGCCCACGCTGGCGGCCGACACATTGCCATAGCTGCTACGGTATTCGGCGGCCTTGCTGGCCACGTTTTGAAGCAGGGCGCGCAGGTCTTTTAAATCGTCGATGGCCATGTTCTGGTCTTCGGCAACCTTAAATACAAGGTTTAACAAGCCTTCTTGGGTGTCGTTGAGGTTTAACAGGCGCGACAGCAGCATGGGGCCCATGCTGGCCATGGTTACCCGCACCGGAATCCCCGTGGTGCCAAATACGTCCCAAAAGCGCACGGGGAAGCCGGCAAGATAGTCGGGCCCCAGCTGGAATTCTTCTATGCGTTCTTGTACTTTGCCGCTGGCGGCACCCGGATTGATGAGGCCAGACAGATCGCCTTTGACGTCGACCAAAAACACAGGCACCCCATTTTCGCTAAAGGATTCGGCCATTTTTCTGAGGGTGACGGTTTTGCCCGTGCCGGTGGCGCCCGCAATCAGGCCGTGACGGTTGGCCATTTTGGCGCGTAGCTCAATAATGGTGCTGTCGGCGCTTTGTGCAATTGGGTACAAGGTCATTAACAATCCTTTATTTATCTCGGTAAATAGGCCCATGACGGCCTTTAAGCCGTCATTGAACGTCAGTATTGATTTGTTCTTAATATAGCAGAAATATACCTCTTATTTGTAAAGAGATACAGTAAATGGACGCAAATAAAGGCCAACAAGCCTTGTCTGGCCTTGGCTTGGGCATTAAACATGGCCTAAACGTATCAAAAACCAGCCAAATCGTTTAAACTTTAGGCTGTTTTCAGCACAACCGTGAGATTAAGGCGTCTTATGAAATATTTCTATCTGATCATTAAGCTGGTCCTGTTGTTGTTTTTATTGATGTTGACCATTAATAATACCCATTCTGTGGCTTTTAATTGGTTCATGCAGCAAACGGTACAGTGGCCGCTGGTGGTGCTGTTGTTGATATTCTTTGTGATCGGTGCCGTATTAGGCGTGTTGTCGATGCTAGGGCGTATTTTGCGCTTGCGCAACGAGGTCAATCGCCTGCGTAAAGAGAACCACAAACACATCAAAGTTTTTGAAGAAGATCCTTCGGTTGCCGCGACGGTCGCCCAAAAAATGAATCAAAAAACGGTTGAAGCCAAGCAGAAGTCGGCGCCCGTCGTCGTTGATGCTGCGGCCCAGAAGGAACAGTAAACGTATGGAATTTGAAATTTGGTGGATTATTTTACTGCCCATTTTTTTTGGCATGGGCTGGTTTGCTGCCCGCGTCGACATGCGCGCCGTCTTGAAGCAGGCCAAAGCCGTGCCGATTGGGTTTTATAAAAGTTTAGACGCCCTCGTGGATGGCAAAACCGACGTGGCCGCCAGAGCCTTGGCCGAAGTGGTGCAGGCCCACCCCACTGCGTTTGAGCTGCAAATGACGTTGGGCAAGCTATACCGTAAACGGGGTGAGAACGACAAGGCCATTCGCCTTCATCAGGCCCTGTTGGAATCGGCAGACATTGTTGCCGATCGACGCCAGCAGGTGTTGTTTGAACTGGGCGAAAACTTCCAAAGCGCAGGCCTGGTTGATCGCGCCGAGCAAATCTTCAATGGTTTGCTCGACGGCAATATGGGCAAGCTGAGCCGTGAAGTCTTGCTCAGCATTTACCAGCAGGATCGCGACTGGGAAAAGGCCATCGACATGGCCCGTACCCTCAGCCACGATGAGCAAACCTATCAGTTTGAAATTGCCCAGTTCTACTGTGAGCTGGCGCAAATGACGTTGTTTCAGTCCGACCTGGTTAAGGCCCGCTACTATGTGGCTCAGGCCTTAGAGGCGAATAAAAAATGCGCCCGTGCCAACATGATTTTGGGCGATATTGAACAAAAATCACAAAACCATCAGGCCGCCATTGACGCCTACAGCGCCATTGAAAAGCAAAATGCCGAATACCTCAGCATGGTGGGAGAGCGCCTGTACGACGCCTTCGATGCCCTCGGCAAGCCGGCAGATGGTCTGGCCTTGCTAGAAGGCTATGTGCGTACCTTCCCACAGCTGGATTTGATTGACGTGATTTACCAAAAAACCCTGTTGTTGCAGGGTGAGGTACAGGCGTCAGAAACCGTACGCCAGCTGGTGCAGCTGCGCCCAACCCTAAACGGCGTTTACCGCTTGCTGGGCGTGAATATGCCCCAAACCGACCTGTTGTGGCGGGTGGATGCCGACTTGGTGCGGACCGTAGTGGGTAAATATGCCCAAAAAGCCTCGATGTACCGCTGTAAGCGGTGTAACTTTAAATCACAAGTTTTCTTCTGGCATTGTCCTGCTTGTAATGAGTGGGAAAGCTATAGCCCTAACCGCGTAGAGATTTAACCGAATGAACCCCTTAATGATGAACGAAAGCAGCACCCAGAATCAACGTACGCCCGTGATCGTGGCCTTGGATTTTGACAATGCGGCAGCGACTTTGGCCTTTGCCCGACAGCTTAATCCCGACCTGTGTCAGTTAAAAATTGGCAAAGAACTGTTTACCGCGACCGGCCGCAGCCTGTCGGAGCAGCTGATTCAGCAGGGTTTTAAATTATTTTTAGATTTAAAATACCACGACATTCCGAATACGGTGGCGCAGGCTTGTAAAGTGGCCGCCCAAATGGGTGTGTGGATGGTCGACGTGCATACTTTAGGTGGCCGTCGCATGATGGAGGCTGCTGCCGAAGCCGTGGCCAATGAGGCGCATCAGCCACTGTTAATCGGCGTCACGGTGTTGACCAGCATGGCCGCCAGTGATTTGGCCGAAGTGGGCATTAGCGTGCCGGCTGACGAAATGGTGTTGCGCTTGGCCACGTTGGCCAAGAGTTCTGGCCTAGATGGCGTCGTGTGTTCGGCCCAAGAGGCGAGCATGCTCAAGCAAAACGTGGCCGACTGCCTGTTGGTGACGCCAGGCATACGCATGAGCCTAGACATTAACGACGACCAGCGCCGCGTGATGACGCCAGAAATGGCATTGGCGGCCGGTTCTGATTATTTGGTCATGGGCCGTCCCGTGACCCAAGCGGCCGATCCGATTGCGGTATTGAATCAGGTCAACGCTTTGGTTCAACCCGTCTAAAAGGATGACACATGCTTACTGTTGACGCCAACGTGACCCTAAACGCGGCAACCTTTGTTGCCAACGTGGCCAAGGCACGCGTATTGGTGGTGGGCGACGTCATGCTGGACCGCTATTGGTTCGGCGACACCCACCGTATTTCGCCCGAAGCGCCGGTGCCGGTGGCCAAGATAGAGCGCATTGAACAGCGTGCCGGCGGGGCCGCCAACGTGGCCCGAAATATTGCCAGCATGGGCGGCCACGCCTGCCTGCTGTCGGTGACCGGTGACGACGAGCCCGCAGACAGTTTGGCTGCGCTCATGGCCGAGGCCGGTGTGCGCACGCAGCTCTTGCGGGACCCCAGCATTGCCACCACGATTAAATTAAGGGTGGTGGCGCGCCAGCAGCAGCTGATTCGGCTGGATTTTGAAGATGCGCCCGCTCATGAAACCCTGTTGGAATGCATGAGCCAATACGAGGCCTTGTTGCCAGAGTACGACGTGGTGATTTTGTCCGACTACGGTAAGGGCGGCTTGGTTCACGTGCAAAAAATGATACAAATGGCCAAGCGCCATGGCAAGGCCGTGTTGATCGACCCTAAGGGGTGTGATTACCAGAAATACCACGGTGCCAGCCTGATTACCCCTAACCGTTCTGAACTGAAAGAGGTGGTGGGGGCTTGGGACAGCGAAGCCTTGTTGACAGAAAAAGCGCAGCAGCTGCGCCACCGCCTTGAGTTAGACGGCCTGCTGTTGACCCGAAGTGAAGAAGGGCTGTCTTTGTTTAGAGACCAGCAAATTGACCATCAGGGCACGCAGGCCCAGGCCGTGTTTGACGTGTCTGGCGCTGGCGACACCGTGATTGCCAGTATGGCGCTGGGCATGGCGGCGGGTTTTGACCTGATAGACGCCATGACGATTGCCAATAAGGCGGCCGGCGTGGTCGTGGCCAAAGTGGGCACGGCGGTGTGTACCCAAGCAGAACTATTGGCCAAGTTGGATGCCTAAGGGCAATGACCGCTGGGCGTTTGCGCCCAGCATAAAGGAAAGACTATGACGATTATTGTGACCGGTGCGGCCGGCTTTGTGGGCAGCAACATCATTAAAGGCTTAAACAGCCGCGGCATCACCAATATTGTGGCCGTGGACAATTTAAGCAATGCTGAAAAATTCAAAAATTTGGTGGACTGCGACATCGCCCACTACATGGACAAACACGATTTTATTAAGGCCGTGCGCAAGCACACCTTGCCGTTTCACAACATCGATGCGGTGTTTCATGAGGGCGCTTGCTCTGACACCATGAACCACGATGGCCTGTACATGATGTCGAATAACTATCAGTACTCATTAGACCTGCTGGATTGGTGTCAGGATGAGGGCATTCCTTTTCTGTACGCTTCCAGCGCGGCCGTCTATGGTAAGGGCACCGAGTTTGTGGAAAATCGCGCCTACGAAGGCCCGCTCAACGTGTATGGTTATTCTAAATTTTTGTTTGATCAAGTGGTGCGCCAGCGCAGTCGCGATGGCGACTTGACCACGCAGGTGGTTGGCTTTCGCTACTTTAACGTCTACGGCATGCGCGAGCAGCACAAGGGCCGTATGGCTTCTGTGGCTTTTCACCATTTCAACCAATACCGCGAACGCGGCTACGTTGAGCTGTTTGGTGAATACGATGGTTATGGC
>JAGNPU010000104.1 GCA_017989485.1 Neisseriaceae bacterium | reverse complement strand
CGAACGTCTGTCACAATTCGTGTACAAGTCTAAGCTATTCATGAAGCCAGTGATGTCTCAGGCCAAGAAAGACTTAAAACGCATCGTGATGAGCGAAGGCGAAGACGAGCGCGTGCTGCACGCCACTCAACAAATCGTTTTGCAAGGCATTGCCTTCCCAGTATTGATTGGTCGCCCTAGCGTGATCGAAAAACGCATCCAAAAACTGGGCCTGCGCTTGACCCCAGGCGTCGACTTCGAATTGGTGAACAACCAGGACGATCCACGCTACCGCGACTATTGGGAAGATTACTACCAAATCACCAAACGCAGCGGCGTGACCCAAGAAATGGCCCGTCGTAAGCTGATTGGCAACACCTCGTTGATTGGCGCCATCATGGTTCGTCGCGGCGACGCCGACGGCATGATTTGCGGCACCTTTGGCACCTACCAGCAGCATTTCGCCATCGTGGAAGAAGTATTGGGCTACGACAACCCAGAAAAAACCGCAGCGGCCATGAACGCCTTGATTTTGCCTAGCGGCAACATCTTCATCGCCGACACCTACGTGAATGACCGTCCGACTGCCCAGCAGCTGGCCTCGATTACCCGTATGGCGTCAGAAACCATGAACCGTTTTGGCGTGGTGCCTAAGGTGGCTTTGGTGTCGAACTCTAACTTTGGTTCTATCCAAAACGAGACCTCACGCCGCATGCAAGATGCCTTGGCGTTAATCCAAGCCGCCCAGCCTGAGCTGGAAATCGACGGTGAAATGCAAGGCGATGCCGCGCTGACGGAAACCTTCCGCACCCAAGTGTTGCCGGACACCAATCTGAAAGGCGCCGCCAACCTATTGGTGATGCCTAACGTTGAGGCCGCCAACATCAGCTACAACCTGTTGCGCGTTTCAGCCGCTGACGGCGTGACCATTGGGCCAATCCTGATGGGCATGAACAAACCCGTGCACATCTTGACCCCTATTTCTTCCGTTCGTCGCATCATCAACATGGTGGCCTTGGCCGCCGTGGAAGCACAGCGCGAAGTTGAGGTGGCGGTTAAGTAAACGCGTTCACGTTGACACAAGCCCACCTGATGGTGGGCTTTTTTTTGGTCACCACCTGCCGTGTTGGCCACATGAAGCACGCCTGCCCGACGCCGGCCATCCATCGATGGCCAGGCTGCGCGGCATGTTATTGCGCGCCCGCAACCCTGCCCTCATCATTGGTTGGCAGCCGCCCATAAAGCCGTTATGATTAACTTTATTTAAAAATGCTAAGGACCACCATGTCTTGCCCCCTGTGCCAGCCGCAAAATGAACAGGTCTTACTCCAGAACGACGTTGTGCGGATTATCGCCGTTCATGACGACGCCAACGCCCCTGGCTTTTGCCGCGTCATCTGGCATGCCCACCAAAAAGAAATGACCGACCTCAGCCCGTCGGAGCGCCATCTCTTCATGCACTGGGTGTGGGCCACGGAACAGGCCATGCGCGCCGTCTTAAACCCCGACAAAATCAACCTGGCCAGCTTTGGCAATATGGTGCCCCACCTGCACTGGCACGTCATCGCCCGCTATGCCCAAGACGCCTGCTTTCCAGACGCCATCTGGGCCACGCCCAAGCGTGGGCCCAACCAGCATCCCGCGCTTGCCGAAGATTGGCCAAACCAAATGCGTTTGGCCCTGTCTCACTCCCATCAGCCCCTTCCCCTTTGAGAAAGCAGCCTTGCCCATGATGACTTTTAGCCCTCCACGCCGTCAGTTTTTAAAAGTGTCTTCTGCCCTTGCGGGCGCCGGCATCCTCCAGGCCTGTACCAGCCCGACGCCGCCCTCGACCCAACCCACCGCGCCAGGCACCCGCCCAACGCGTCCTAGCGTCAGAGGTGCCTCGATGCGGATTATTGCCCCTTCCGGCTTTATGTCAAACGAAGGCCAATCCCAGCGCGCCATCAACCTACTGACCCAGGCCGGCTTTAACCTCAGCAACCAAAGCAGCTTATACCGCCGCTACCAGCGTTTTGCTGGCTCAGACGCCCAACGTATTGCCGACTTGCAAGACATCGCCACAGGCCGCGTCAAAGCCCCGGATTGCCTATTGGCCGCGCGCGGTGGCTACGGTGCCATGCGCCTATTGCCCCACATTGATTTCCCCAAGCTCGCCGACAGGCTGCGCGAAAGCGACACCGTGTTCATGGGCTATAGCGACATCACCGCCCTGCAGCTGGCCCTATTGGCCAAAGGCCAATACATCAGCTTTGCCGGCCCCATGGCCTACAGCGACTTTGGCTCTAACAACCTCAGCGTCGACACCATGCAGCGCTTCATCACCGGCACCACCGAAGCCAGCTTCAGCATCGACGTCCCCCGCATTCAGGCACAAAGCGTGCGCACCGAAGGCGTGCTGTGGGGCGGCAACCTCAGCGTGTTGGCCGCACTGGCCGGCTCGGAATACCTGCCCAACATCCCTGGCGGCATTTTGTTCATCGAAGACACCGGCGAGCAGCCTTACCAAATTGAGCGCATGTTGCACACCCTCAATCTGGCCGGCGTGCTGAAAAACCAAAGCGCCATCATTTTGGGTGACTTCAATATGGGCAAGATTGTGGACGTTTACGATTCTAGCTACACCCTAAACACCGTGGCCGACTACATCAGCAAAATCGCCAAAGTACCGGTATTGACCGGCTTCCCCTTTGGCCACGTGCACAATAAGGCCACCTTCCCCCTAGGGTCTCGCGTGCAGGTGCGCGACTTTGGCTCTGGCTATCAAGTGGTGTTTAACGACAAAAAAATGCCCAGACTGGACGCTAAAGCATTGAATTTGGCCGCACTCTTGCCGCCACCACCAGAAGTCAATGTATTGGAGATGTTCTCTGGCGAAAATGGCTTAATGTCAGAGGATGGGCTATAATTTAACTCCTGCCTTGCTTCGCCGGGTATTTTTTAGTTATTTTATGCGCATCACCCAATCATTTTTACACACCCTTAAGCAACACCCCGCCTTACCCTTCATCACCCTTATTTTGAGCATTTGCGTGGTCAGCCTGAACACCGGGCTGACCATTCCCTACACGACGTTCAAATTAAAATACCTAGGGGCCTCAGACTTCATCATTGGCCTCATGGCCGCCACGCCCGCCCTGGGCATTGTCATCATGGCCTTTTTTGCCAACGCCATCGCCAAACGCTTTAGCATTAAATCCTTATTTGTCGCCAGCACCATTTTGCTGACCCTCAGCATCATGCCGCTGGCCTACCTAGATGACTTCACCCTTATTTTCTTATTGCGGCTGACCACCGGCATTGCCTGCAGCCTATTGATTATACTGGGGGAAACCTGTGTCAACGACCTGGCCAGCGACCACGACCGTGGGCGGATTGTGGCCATTTACACCACGTTTTTCACCATTTGTCAGATTTTAGGCCCCTTTATTCTGTCTTTATTGGGCGCCCGCAGCAGTGCGGCCCTGTGGCTGCTGTTTGCGGTCCACCTCATCGGCCTGGCCATCACCTGCTGGGCACCGCTGACGTTTGCCTTTCATGGCAAACAAAAACACAGTAAATCCCTGTTTTATTTTGTGCGCACCGTGCCCGTCATCATTTTGGCCATCTTCCTGTTTGCCTTCTTTGACGCAGCGGTCTTGTCCATCATGCCCTTATACAGCATAGAATATGGCTATACCGAACAGCTGGCGGTGCTGATCGTCAGCATGATTTTCATCGGCGACGCCTGTTTTCAAATTCCCTTTGGCTGGTTGAGCGACGCCTATGGTCGGGTGCGCATCCACGTGCTGTGCGCCATCGGCACCCTCTTGCTGACCGTGATGATTCCCTTTTTAATGCCTTACCCCATCTTCTTATGGCCCACGCTGTTTCTTTGGGGCGGCTTTGCCGGATCGATTTACACCCTAGGCCTGGTGCGCGCAGGCGATTACTTCACCGGCCCTAACCTCGTGGCCGCCAATGCCTGCCTGGGCTTGGTGTGGGGCCTAGGCGGCCTGGTGGCGCCGCTCATGAGCATGGGCCTCATGCATTATTTGGGCAGCAACGGCTTAATCATCGGCATTGCCCTGATGACGGTGCTGTTCTTGCTGTCGTTTGGCAAAAAAATCAGCATAGACGCTCAATAACCCCCACGTCAAAACGGCGGCGCCATCAACCATGGCTGCCGCCGTTTTTTTTGTGTCGCCAAGCACCTATTTAAATGGATACCGCCGTTTTTTTGAGCTTTGCCACCAGGGCAGAAAATAAAATCGTCATCGCCGACAAAGCCGCCGCCACATAAACCAAGTGCCCCAACCCATAAGCCTGAATCACCCAGCCCCCTAACCATGCCCCAATCCCGGTGCCCGCATTGGCCGCCGACACATTAAGCGTCCCCGCCAGGGCTTGCGCCCCCTTAGCCGCCTTCATCACCCTAACCTGACAGATGGGGAATAATGCCGTATAGGCAATTCCCCACACCGCCAGGGCGAATACAAAACCCACCTCATGGTTCATCCACAAAGCGGCAAACAGCATCCCTAGCCCCAACAGCAAGCCAAATCCGCCGGTGGATGCCAATGGGTGTTTGTCCACCACCAAACCGCCTAGCGCATTGCCCATCAAACCAACGGCACCAAACCCCATCAGCCACCAGCCCACCTGCCCCACCGGCACCTCAGCCAATCGCTCCAGCACGTCGGCCAAATAGGTATAGGCCGTGAACATGGCGGTAAACACCCAAACCGACAGCAAGACATTGGCGACAAAATAGGCGCTTTTTAAGGCACTGGCCTGGGCTCTTAACGACACGCGCTCGCGCATACGCACCTTAGGCATCCAACCGTATAGCGCCCACGCCATCAACAACGACAGCGCCGACAGCGCCCAAAAGGCACTGCGCCAGCCAAACACGCTCGCCCACAACGTCCCCAGCGGTACGCCCAGCAGCAGGGCCGCAGAAATGCCCAAATACACCTTAGCCACCGCACGCCCCGCCCGCTCTGGCCCCACCATGTGCGCCGCCGTGTCGCTGGCCGTCCCCCAAAACACCGGCAACAATAAGGCCGGTATAAAACGGGCCAACGCCAGCACCCATATATTGGGCGCCACCGCCGCCAAGGCATTGGCGGCCGCAAACACCAGCAAAATGATCACAAATAAGCGTTTACGCTCCAAGTGGGCCAAGCTGGCCGTCAACACTGGCCCACACAGCATCACCGTAAACGCAAACAGCGTCACCAACCCGCCTACCGTACTGATTGTCAGGTTAAGCTCGCGCGCCAAAGCGGGCAACAGACCCACAATCAAATACTCGGTGGTGACGATCACAAATGCCGCCACCGTCAGAACGCCAATGGCCATCCCTTCTTGTTTTACCCCGAACATATTCGCCTCCTAAGGCTTTTCATCTGAGGCATTAGCTTATTCGAGAACCACAGGATTGTCTTAGACCATTATTCCTTATATTATGGAATATAAATCCACTATAAGGCCTGATCATGTTGCCCACTGAACGCCTCAAAGGCATAGACGCCTTTGTTGCCAGCGCTGATGCCGGCAGTTTTACCGCCGCGGCCGAACGCTTACACCTGACCAACTCGGCCGTTGGCAAACAAATTGCCCGCCTAGAAGCCCGCTTAGGCAACCGCCTGTTTGAACGCACCACCAGAAGCCTCACCCTGACGGACGCAGGCGCCGCCTTTTATGAAACCTGCGTGCGTGTTTTGGCCGACTTAGACGAGGCAGAGGCCAGCCTCAACGCCCAACAAAGGGCACCCCATGGCCAAATACGCCTCAACCTACCTGCCCGCTTTGGCCACCAAATGGTCTTGCCCCTGCTACTGCCCTACTTCACCCAGCACCCCCGCCTACGGCCACACATTTCCTTCACCGATCGTTTTATCGATGTGATGGAAGAAGGCATAGACATCGCCATCCGTCTTGGCATGCCGCCGTCGCCCGCCTCAGAACGGCTAGGCCAACGGTGTTTAGGCACGGAGCAGTTAATCTTTTGCGCCTCACCCAGCTATCTTGCTCAAGCAGGCACACCCACCGACCAGCCCTCCTTGTTGTCCCATCGCGCCATACTGTACGGCAAGGCAGATGGCAGTACCAAGGCCTGGACGATACAGGGTCAGGCCCATCAGCCCAGCAACGCCCTAATCATTAGCAGCGGCGAGGGCATGGTTCAGGCCGCTCTGGCTGGTGCCGGTGTGGCCCAGTTGGCCACCTGGCTCATCCAAGCCGAACTGGCCCAAGGCCGTTTGACGCCCATTTTGCCGCAATGGCAAAGCACCGGACTGCCCCTGTATGTACTATGGCCACGCAAGCGCCAGCTGTTGCCGAAGGTGGCGGCCATTTTGGCGGTGTTGACCGAAGGCCTCAGCCTAGACTAGGCATCAAGAGACCGCGCCCAAAGTAACGACATGCCCGCCTAAGGCACATCCGCTGTTAATGAGGCTGATCGCCCCCTGTTCAATATGGGCCGCCTAAGCCATCATTGAAAACCCCCTGCAGGCACGTACCGGCAGGGGGTTTTCAATGATGGCTGACTACGCGGCCTTTAAAGACCGTATGTAGCGCAGGCAGGCAATAAAGAAGACTAAGCTTAAGGCTGCGGCCAGGCCCGC
>JAGNPU010000103.1 GCA_017989485.1 Neisseriaceae bacterium | reverse complement strand
GTGACCCTGATGGGCGACGACGTAGAACCACGCCGCGCCTTTATTGAGGACAATGCGCTGATTGCACGGAACATTGACATTTAAGTTCATACTCAGCCCAAAGGCGCCTCCATGAGGCGCCTTTTTTATGACATTCAACCTAAAAACACTGATGACTCTTTGAATCGACCCACCCTAGCTGTGTTTGTGATTTTAAAACCCAATACCAAGCATCTAAATGTCAAAAAACTAGACCCATACCCATATACCTCTATAGCCCATAAAAGGCACTTTACCCTCCCTCCGCCAAGAGCGCGCGACAACCCACTCTTATTGCCATAAGCCAAAAGAACTAGACGCAACACTGACTTATCGGCTAAATTAGCCACATCTTCGCACCACTTATCGGCAACTCAGCGGCTGTAATCATAGGGCTAAGGATTCCATGAGCACAAGGATTCATCGGTTTTATGACGCTCAGTGAATTAATATACATATAAGCATCCAGACGATGACTCCTGCACGGAGAGGCAAATTAATCATCCTGTTTAGCAGACAGGTGGCATCAATTAAGAGGAAAATATGATGTCTATCGCAATCAAAATACTACAAGGCCCATTTGGCAGAGTCGCCCTATTAGATATGGATGGCCCCTTAGTGGAACACGCCCATCACCATTGTCATATTATCATCAAGATTTCTGGCCTAGACACTTTTTTCAATGTCCGAGGAAAGTTACACCCGTTGCGACACAATACTGCTGTCCTCATTAATGCTTGGGAGCCTCATGCCTACGCTAGCCCTAAACAAGCAACAGAGAACTCTTTACTTCTCGCCCTATACATCGAACCAACTTGGTTAGCCAGCTTAGAACAAAAAATGCACTCGAGCAGTCACCCCCAATTCTTTGCCAGCTCTTGTGTGGAAACATCACCTGTTACCCAATATTTGGCCCAAGAATTAGCCAGCGCCATGTTTTATCAAGAAGAAATTTCACCGCTGGTGCTAGAAAACCAATTATTTGATCTGGTGCTGTCTATTATTGATCGACATTCACTTTGGCGTGACAGTGGATTACCAGCCAATCTTCACGCTTCAACACGTCGTGATCCACGCATCAGAAAAGCCATGCTGCTTATTCAGCAGTCTTTTATGGAAGACATCAACCTAACTACTATTGCTCAGCAGTGTGGCCTGTCTCGCTCCCACCTTTTTGCCCTGTTTAAGCAAGACACCAACCTAACCCCTTTCGTCTATGTCCAAGTCTTACGCATGGAACAAGCTATTCGCTACTTAAGCTTAGAACAAGCCAGCATGGCCGACATTTCCTTAAACCTAGGTTTTTCGGCACCTGGTCATTTCACCCGATTTTTTAAAGACAACCTTGGCATTACGCCTAGTGACTATCGCAATAAGGTCAACGTGGTTCAAATCGAACCATAGCAGTGGTGCGCCACGCTTTACTTCTTAGGGTGGCAGCCCCCTTGACTACTGATCTTTACCACGAGCACGGTTAATCATTTTTAAACATCAATTTGCCATAAGCCTACGGTGTACTTCGGCACCACTAAATACCCATACAAAATTATTCAGACTATTTGGCAATTCCTCAGACCCTAAGGTAACGGGTTTCATCACGTCCTCCACTATCCTTGATTCACTGCCACAGAGCAGAAAAAAAACAAACACACACAATCAAGAGGAGGGCTCATGCCATGAGTCAAAATGGAACCCCTTTGCTCAAGACCGAGGGCTACCTTGGTCAAGCTATAGAGCGAGTTGAAGATGCGGCCCTACTGGCTGGAGAAGGCTGCTACGGGGATGACGCGCCCACAAAACCAGGTACCTTACAAGCAGCCATTTTACGTTCTCCCCATGCCCATGCTCGCTTAACCAGTCTAAACATCGAGCGGGCGCTACAAGCTCAAGGCGTACGCACCATTCTAATCGGCTCAGACCTACAGGCCTGGGCTAAGCCGTTCTTAGTTGGGGTCAAACAGCCTATGGCGCATTGGGCCTTAGCCATTGACACAGTGCGCTACGTAGGCGAACCAGTCGCTGTCGTGGTGGCAGAAAACCGTTACCTAGCCGAAGACGCACTAGAGCTAATCGACGCAACCTACGAAGCCTTAACGCCCATCACCTCTATTGAGCAAGCCGTTGCCTCTGAGCCCCCTAGCATTCTCCATCCCGAAATAGGCACCAATACGGTGAGCGATCGCTCATTTCGCTACGGCAACCCCGAGCAAGCCTTCGCCACTGCCGCACACGTGATCGACACCACCATTCACTACCCTAGAAACAGCTGTTCGCCCATAGAGTGCGGCGTGGTCATCGCCGAGTATCAGCCACAGCAGCAAGGCTATGAGGTCACCTCTAACTTTATGGGGCCGTTCTCACTACACACCGTCATGGCCCACGCCTTAAAAGTGCCGGGCAACCGCCTGCGCTTAAAAAACCCCAGAGACTCGGGCGGCAGCTTTGGCGTCAAACAAAGCGTCTTCCCCTACATCGTGCTGATGTGCCTGGCCGCGCGCAAGGCTAAGGCACCTGTTAAGTGGGTAGAGGACAGGCTGGAACACCAAACCGCCGCCACGTCTGCCAGCGCCCGGCTGGCCACGGTGCGCGCTGCTGTTGACCAGCAGGGCAAGATATCTGCCCTAGACTTCGATCAATTTGACGACGTTGGTGCCTATGTGCGCGCCCCTGAACCGGCCACGTTTTACCGCATGCACGGCTGCCTAACCGGCCCTTACGACATTCCCAACCTCAGCGTGCGCAATCGGGTGGTACTCACCAACAAAACCCCTACCGGGCTGGTGCGCGGCTTCGGTGGCCCTCAGGTGTATTTTGCTCTAGAGCGGCTGGTGGCCAAGATTGCCCAGCAGCTCCAGCTAGACCCCCTAGACGTGTATCGGCGCAATTTTGTTGCCGCCGACGCCTTCCCGTTTCGGGCTGCAGCGGGCGCGCTATTAGATTCAGGCAACTATCCTCTGGTGCTGCAAATGGCATTGGACGCGGCCGACATAGCCCAGCTGCGGCAAAAACAGGCGGCGGCCAGGGCCGAAGGCCGCCTGTATGGCATTGGCTTTGCCGCCATTATTGAGCCGTCTATTTCCAATATGGGCTACATCACCACGGTGTTAACGCCAGAACAGCGCCTCAAGGCAGGACCCAAAAATGGGGGCGTCACCAGCGCCACCGTCAGCATCGACCTCATGGGCGGCCTCAGCGTGGTCATCGCCTCAACCCCGGCCGGGCAAGGCCACATGACGGTATGTGCCCAGGTTGTGGCCGACGTGTTTGGCGTGGGTATAGACGACGTGGTGACCAACGTGGAATTGGATACCCAAAAAGACGCATGGTCAGCGGCAGCCGGCAACTACTCCAGCCGCTTTGCTGGCGCCGTCGCCGGCACCGTACACCTAGCCGCCACCAGACTGAGGGACAAGGTCGCTCGCATTGCCGCCAAACACTTTGAGGTGGCCGCGACAGAAATTGTGTTCACAGCCGGCCAGGTCTACCCCCTGGGGCAAGAAGCCCGCGCCCTCACCCTTTCGCGCGCCAGCGGCAGCGCCCACTGGGCCGTTGCCCTGTTACCCGAGACTGATGGGCCGGGGCTGCGCGAAACTGTGTTTTGGAGCCCACCCACGTTGGCGGCGCCCAACGACGATGACCAAATCAACACCTCGGCCACCTATGGCTTTGTGTTCGACGTGTGCGCGGTTGAAATCAATCCCCACTCAGGGCAGGTTCTAATCGACCGCTACGTCACCGCCCACGATGCTGGCAAAATCCTCAACCCCGCCTTGGCCGACGGCCAAATCAGAGGGGCGTTTGCCCAAGGCCTAGGGGCGGCGTTAATGGAGGAATTTCAATATGGCGCCGATGGCTCTTTTCAATCCGCCACACTGGTGGACTACTTAATGCCGACGGCCTGTGAAGTCCCCGACCCGATTATTGTCCACCTGGAAACCCCATCGCCGTTCACCCCTTTGGGGGCCAAGGGTTTGGCCGAGGGCAACAATATGAGCACGCCAGTGTGCGTTGCCAACGCCGTGGCCGACGCCCTGTCCCTGCTGCATCCCCAGCAGGATTTAGACTTAAGGCTGCCGCTCACTCCGCTCAAGCTGATGACCCTCATCGGCATTGATGAACCAGCGCCAAAAAACGTCGTGGCCAGGGCCGAGCCAGCGCCACAAGAAGCAGCCGCTGCGACAGGCCAGGGCAAGCAGCTGCGGGCCCAGGGCAGCGTCAACATTGCCGCCACCCCAGAGGCCGTGTTTGCCATTTTGCTCAACCCAGAAGCTTTGGCCAAAGTCATTCCCGGCTGCAACAGCCTCAACAGCATAGGCCAGCATCACTATCAGGCAGAGGTGGTGATTGGCGTTGGCCTGATCAAGGCCAGATACGCCGCCGAGATTCAGCTGCAACACCTTAATCCACCGCATTCCCTCCACCTCAACGGCGTCGGCAAGTCGTCTCTGGGCGACGCTTCAGGCAAGGGCGAAGTCACCCTAGAAGCCATTAACGGCGGCACCCGCCTTGGCTATACCTATACGGCCGAGGTCGGCGGAAAAATTGCCTCCGTCGGCGGACGCATGCTGGAGGGCGCAGCCAAAGTGGTGTTGAACAAGCTGTTTGAGCAATTAGGCAAGCAGGCCGCAGGCCAGCAGCAGCCCACCAGCTGGTGGCACAAACTGTTACAGCGTTTGGGAGTAAAAAAATGAAGCCCGCAACCTTTCACTATCAGCGCATGGCCAGCCTGGCCGAAGTGACTGAGCAACTGACCCAGCACGGCGCCGAAGCCCGTATTTTGGCCGGCGGCCAATCGCTGATGGCGGCGCTCAATATGCGCTTTGCCCAGCCCGAATACCTGCTGGATATCTCAACCACGCCGGACTTACAGACCACCCGCCTGGATCGCCAGCACTTGGTCATCGGGGCCGCCTGCACCCAAGCCAGCATAGAGTGGCGGCCAGACCTGGCGGCGGAAGTGCCCTTGCTCAAGCTGGCCTTCCCCTATATCTCTCACTTCCAAATTCGCAACCGCGGCACCGTCTGTGGCTCTATTGCCCACGCCGACCCCAGCGCCGAACTGCCTCTGTGCCTGGCCACCCTAGGCGGCGACGTGGTGCTGGCCAGCGCCAAAAATGAACGCACGCTCAAGGCCGACGACTTTTTTATTGGGGTATTGACCACGGCCAAGCACGAAGACGAATTCATTAAGGCCGTGCGCTTTCCCCTAGACGATGGCAAAAGTGGCTATGCCTTTCAAGAGTTTTCACGACGCCACGGCGACTTTGCCGTCGCCGCCTGCGCCGTCGTCATCAACGACCAGGGCCTGCGCCTAGGCGTGGGCGGCATTTCCGACCGCCCTGAGGTATTGACTCTGCCCCTGGCCGAAATCAGCGCCATAGAGGATGCCCTCAACGACTTTGTGTGGTCTTTAGACGTCAACGCTGATGCCCATGCGTCCGCGCCCTATCGGCGCAACCTAATTCGGGCCCTAGGCCGCCAAGCCGTGGCCGATGCCCAGGCCAGGCGCGCCCTCATCATTGCAAAGGAAACCGCATGAACACGATTGCCAAAGGTGAACACATTCGCCTCTCCCTAAGCCTTAACGGCCAACAGCGGCAGGGCACGGTAGAGGCCAGAACGCTGCTGTCCGACTTTATTCGCCAATCTCTGGGCGCCACCGGCACCCACGTCGGCTGCGAGCACGGCGTGTGCGGGGCCTGCACGGTGTTGATTAACGGCGTGGCCCAGCGCGCCTGTCTGATTTTGGCCGTCCAAAGCGCCGGCCAAGAGGTGCACACCGTCGAAAGTCTGGCTCAGGCCGACGGCCAGCTCAACGACTTACAGGCTGCGTTTAAAAAACACCATGCCTTGCAGTGTGGCTTTTGCACCGCTGGCATTCTAATGTCCTGCACCGACTATCTGGCACGTGTTAGCCAGCCAACAGAGCAAGACGTCAGGGACATGCTGTCCGGCCACATTTGCCGCTGTACCGGTTACACACCCATTGTTGCTGCGGTCATGGAGGTGGCCCAGCAGCGCTTTAATAAAAATACCGAGGAGAGATAACCATGTTTGATTTGGGCCGAACGTTTTTACAAAGCGTCGAAAGAAGCCCCCACGCCACGGCGCTGGTGGATGACGAGGTCAGGCTGAGCTATCAGCAATGGCATGACCACATTATGGCCATCGCTGGGGCCTTCCAGCACTTGGGCTTGAAAAAAGGCGACCACCTGCTGGTGGTCATGCAAAACCGTTGGCAAATGGCCACCATACACTGGGCCACGCAGTTCTTGGGCATTGTCATCATCCCGCTGAACTGGCGGGCCAAGGCCGAGGAGGTCGCCTACTGCATCGCCGACGCCGACATCAAGGCCGTATGTTATGAGCCCCTGACCGCCGAAGCCGTCGTGGCCGCCCCCAGCCAGCACCCCCTGCTGCGCATTGGCGTCAATGGGGCCGGGGGGGCCAACCATGACTTTGAGCGCCTGCTGCAAAGCCCGCCCTTCACCGGTGGCCCTCAGGCCAGCGCCCAAGACATGTCGCTCATGCTGTACACCTCTGGCACCACGGGCAAGCCCAAGGGCGTGCCGCGCCGCCACCACGCCGAGCGCATCGCCG
>JAGNPU010000102.1 GCA_017989485.1 Neisseriaceae bacterium | reverse complement strand
CCCCCATTCGCTGGGTAGACAAATACAGCTTTGCCGACGTCAAGCGCGCCAAGCTGCGTGCGCCCATGGCCACCTTGTGCATAGACGGCGGCAAGAAAGACAAGATCCGCGCCGGCGACGTTTTGGGGGCGCTGACCAATGGTGAAGACGCCTTAAGCGGCGATGAAGTTGGCAAAATCGACGTGTACCCCATGCACGTTTACGTGGCCGTCACCCGCGACAGCGCTGACCGCGCCATCAAGCGCATCCGCGCCGGCAAAATCAAGGGCAAAACCTGTCGCGTGCGGGTGTTGACCGAACGCCTATAGGCCAAGCCCAGCAGCCAAATGGCCGAAAACCACCCTCAGGGTGGTTTTTTTATGGCCAAACGGCTGCTTATTGATAGGAAAACGTGATCCGGCCATAGCCTTTAATCGGCCCACCCTCTATCGCAGCGCCGTTGTGGGCATTGACGTAATACACGTCAAACGTCTTAGACAACAGCTGGTTGGCGCTGGTGGGGCCAACACTAAAGCCAAACTGATGGGGCAAGCCAGGCTGGGTGCCCTCGGGGCCAAAGGTCAAAGCCTGTTGGCCATTATGCTCTTTAAACCGAAACCCCACCCCGGACTTGCTGCCGTCTTCATGCCTGGCGGTCAGCCAGGTTTTTAAGCTGTCATCCTCGTTGTCAGACAGCACGGCCTTAACGACGACGCCGTCCTGAGGACACTGTAGGCCCCCCACCACCAAAACGCCGCCAAAGAGTTCGGCATTCGACTGCGCCAGCAGCAGCTGTCGAGACACCGGCTGTAGCGTGGTGACGAACTGGTCCTGAGTCAGGTTGCACGACCATACCTGCCCCTGCCTGAGCGTGAACGACAGGTTAATGTCGGCACGCCGCACACCGCTTGGGTCGCCGACCAAGTAAAACGTGCCCAGAGCCATGTTCACGGTGCTGGCCCGCAAGGGGCCAATTTGTTTGACCGTCAGGCGATAGCGAATGCCCACCGGCACCCTCACATAGCCGGTAAACATCACCACCCGACCGCCGGCACGGGTCAGCGGGGCAAACGGGCGGCCATAGGTATCGGCCACCTCCACCAAAAGCCCTATGCCATTGCCTAAGTCGACATAGTCTTTGCCGTCTAACATCTGCCATTGCAACCCCGCCCTGACCTCGACATAGCCTTCCACGGCGCGCACGCTGCCCAAAGAGAGCTTATCAAGACAGGACAATATCTGATTTAAGGCTGGCGCCGGCACCAGCCGTGACTGATGCAATGGTCCGGAAAACGTATAGTTGCCGTTTAAGCTCATCGGCGTTTGGTTGCTGCTGCCGCCGCAGCTCTCCGTCATTGAGGCCCAGGCCATCGAGCACGACAGCCACCACCAGCAGAACCCTAAGGCCCATCGTCTACTTCGCATCATCCTCATTCTCCTGCGGTTCTGCCACACAGCTGGCCTGCTGCTGAGGCACGTCATATTTCCCCTGCGCCACGGGCAAGGCCGCATACGTCACCACACAGCGTTGCTGGACCCCTTGTGCCAGCCAGCGCAACCACAGCCTGCCTTGAGGCGCCAGGCTTTGCGCATAGAGGCGCCCCCCTTGACCCACAAAGCCAATCAGGTCGCCTTGAGGGTCGGTCGCGGCGGCCCCCATGGGCACGATCAGGCCGTTGTGCTGCCGTAAGCGCAACAGTATGGGCTGGCCAAATTGGGTGGCGAAACGCACCACGCTCACGCCGCTGCCTCTGGGCACCAGCCGTTTTTCGGTTTGCTTTAAGCTCACCCGATAGTCTATGCCCTTCGGGTCGATGGCCACATAGTTCAGCTCATAGGGCAGCACATAGGGCACCACCCCTTGGCCAAAATGATTCAAATACGTGCCCGGCTGATTGTTGATTTCCGCCCCTGCCGCCCCCTTGGCCTGAATAATGACAAAACTGTCGCCCACGCTGGGCGTCAACAGCACCCCCTGAGAGTGGGCCACCACGGCGCCCTCCATGCCGATGGCCGCCTGCCGATTGTCGCTGGCCTGGCTGGCCGACAGGCTGAGGCTGCCCAAGCTGCCCTGGTGGGTGGCATAGCCCGAATAGACCGTGGCATCGGCACGCCGCTGGCTGAGCGACACGCCATAATTGAGCTGCTGGCGCTGGCCTGAGGCACCGCTGTAGGCCAGTTGGGTTTCCCCTTGCTGACCGCCGTCCTGGAGGTGGCTCAGCCGCAGCGTGTGCGGTGAAGGTTGCTTGGTCAGGGGCAACGACAGGCTTAAGGTCAGCTGCCGTCGAGCCGCGCCCGTGCCAGCATCATGGGTGCGGCTGAGGTCTAGGCTATAGCGTAACCGCCGATAGTCATTGGCGTAGCCTAACTGCAAGCTGGTCTGTGCAGGCTGCCCGCCCCAAGATTGGGCACGGCTGCCAGACACATACAGGCTGCCCCACTTCGGGGCCAGCGCCTGATTCACCGACAGCTGCCAATCTTGCTTGGGCCGATACCGCTCGTGGCCCAGCCCCTCATCGCCCTGCTGCCGCTGACGCAAAAAATCATACAGGCGATGCGCTCCCTCGCGGCTATAGTAGGTCGCGCTGGCGTACACGCTGGTCTGACTGCCCGCCAAACGCTTGCTGTAGTTCATCCGCCAAAACTGGCCGTTAACGGTTTGGCCTAGGCCATAGTGACTGCGGCTACGCCCATGCGCCAGGCCCACGGCCCCAAAAGCGGTGTTGACCGCGACCCCCGCCTGAGCCAGACGGTATTGCTCATGCTGCTGCCACGACGCATTCACGGTGACGTCATTGGCCACGCCATATTGCCATGCCCCCTGCCACAGGCGCTCGCCGCCGCCCACTTCATCGGCCACCTGCCCCACCGCCACGCTGTACTGCGAAAAGCCGGGCCGCAAGAGCTGCACCACCGACGAAAACGGCACCGTAAACGTGCTTTTCTGGCCATCGGCCTCGGTCACCGTCACGCTTAAGTTGCCGGCATAACCTAAGGGGTATACGTCTTTAATGCTAAACGCCCCCGCCGGCACCGAAGTCTCATAAATCACCCGATCTTGCTGCCGTATCGTGACCTTGGCGTTGCTTCTGGCCACGCCCCGCACCACCGGCGCATAACCCCGCCATTCCGGCGGCAGCATCCGCTCATCCGAACTCAGCTGCACCCCCCTGAGTTTAAAGCTGTCCTGCCATTGGCCTTCGGTATAAAACGTGCCCATTTTCAGCTGGGCACGCACCGCCGCCACGTCGGTTTGAAGGTAGACGCCGTCGCCACGGTAATGGCCTTCCTCGTCGCTGGCCTTGGCATAATAACCGCTGTGTCTGAGCGCCCAGCCATAGGCGCTGATGCCCGCACGTATGCCTAAGGCCTCATCGCGCTGGCGCACGCCGTCGGTCTCACGCTCATGGTGGTTGGCCTGATAGTTCACAAAAGCCGCCACCTCGCCGCTCGCCCACTGTTCTGGGGCCACATAACCAGCGGGCCGCTCCGCCAACAAAGCCTGTGGCAGCGACACGTCTAAGCGCTGCGCCTCTGGCTTAAACTGAAGGCTCATGCCCTCTAGGCCGGCGAAGGCTGGCGCACAGGCCGGCCCACCGGCCAGGCCCGCCATCGCCTGTTGCAAAGCCCGATCGGACAGCGGCCAGGCCCGCAGCAGGGCCTGATCCAGGCATAAATCCAGCCCCCCCGTGGCCTGATTCGGTGCCAACGCCACGCTCAGGTCTTGCCGCCAACGCCCATTCACATAGACGCCAAGCTCATATCGGCCCGGCAGCTGCGCCGGCCCTTTGGCAAAGCGGCTCACGTCCACGCTGGCGTAAGGCGTATTGCGCAGAAACAGGCTGTCGAACTGCACCATGGCCACCTGCTGCGGCAGGGCCGTGGTGCGCTCGGGCAGGCCTACGGCCTCATCCTCATGCACGGCCAATACCACTTCCTGAGCCCAGGCGTCGGGGGCCGCCCAAAAGCACAAGACACACAGGCCATTCACCACGCACGCAGACGTCGTCACCCCATGCCCATGCGGCATCAATGGCCGCGAATGGCGCAATCCCATAGGCCTCCCTTAGGGCGCGACAGCGCCCACCACTAGGGGTGTGCCAACGTCGCGTCATGCACTTTAGCGACCCCATAATCATTAATGTAGGTAAACGTCAACGCTCGGCCTTCGGCTGAAGGCCCGAGCGGCAAGAGGTTGCGGTGAACGGCAATGACCACGGTACTCAACGGCGGCACCACCACGCCCTCATCGGCGTAGGCATCCCCATACACAGAGCCGGCGCCCTCAGTGCGAATGGCCGAAATGGACACGTGAAAGGGCGTGGGGTTCACCACCTGTAGTGCCCTGGCCGATGGGGCCGTCCACCGCAGCTGAGCAACCGCCTCGGCGGCACTGCCCATTAAGCCTGACGGCCGAAAGAAAAACTTGAGCTTGGAAGCAAAGGCCAATTGCACATAGTTTTTGTGTGTTGCCTCTGGGCTCGGCGGCACCTCTAAGACGTTAAACTGGAACAGCGACTCTCGATCCAAGGGCAGCGGCTCCTGCGTGTACACAATCCGCACGCTTTGCCCCTCATACGGCTCCATCCGAAACACCGGCGGCATCACCACAAACGGAATGTCGGTGGCCGCCTCGGCGGCCTGAGGGCGGGCATATTCATCTAGCCACACCTGCACCAACACGGGCTGGCTGCCCTGATTGCGCAGGTGGACGCTGACGTCTTTCTCCTGCCCCGGATAAATCACCCGGGTGCCGGTAATCACCACATTGGCCGCCGCCGGCAGCATGACCCCCAAGCAAACCCACCCTAACAGCCTATGCCCGATGCCCTTATGCCTCCTCATCGTTACTGATAAATAATGCTGAATTTGGCCAGGCCTTTCACCGCGCCGGCACCCGCCGCACCGGTGGCATAATAGCCCGCGGCATAGCCCAAGGTTGCCGCCCCGCCACTGGTTTGCACCACTTGCATGTTGGGGCCCGCGCTGTTTAGGTTAATCCGCATGTCGGCGCCATTGCCGCTGTGATACAGCGCCACATCCACATTGGCAGCACGGCCGGCCAAGGGCGCCACATTGGGCAAGGTCCCCGCCGCCGACGGCACCCCTTCTGCCGTTTCAAAAGCCACCCCTACCGTTTCTTGGTTACCGCAGCCGGTGATGTTGATTGAAAACGGCTTTTTACCCGCCTCTGCACCAGCAAGCGCCAAGGTATTGGTCCCCACCGTTTCCAGATACACCACAATGTCCTTATTGTTTTGTGCCACTTCACACGTGGTCGCCACCACCTGCCCGTTAACCGTCAAACGCCCATCGGCCGCATGCACAACGCCACCGACACACATTACCGTGGCCGCAACGGCCCATACTGATTGTTTCATGTTGACACTCCCTAAATGAACTAAAGGCATCACGCCCAAATCACCTTCGCCGACCATCCCCCTAAACGCCCACGCAAACAGGGTCGATCCAGAGCGGCGCCCATCAATTAAATTGACATATAAACCAGATATTTTAAATAAAAATATTAAATAATAATCTTTTATATCAATAGATTAATTAAAATTAACCTTAGTTCATCGTACGCTCACAAATCATTCCTTTGCAATATAAAAAATTAAATATCATTAATATTTAATGGCCATAAAAATATATAGAATAACTAATGGCAACAAAAAAGGCTGCGGGATTAACCCGCAGCCTGTTCACCTTCATATTGATTATCCTTGCCTGGCCTTAAAGCGCGGATTGCTTTTACAAATCACATACAGCTTCCCCTTCCGCCGCACCAAACGACAATCACGGTGGCGCGCCTTGGCGCTTTTTAACGATGACAACACTTGCATGACTTAATCCCTTTTTAAATGAGTCAAAATAGACTGATAGCGCTGATTAAACTGACTGACCCGGCCCTTATCGGCGTATTCACGCTGTTTGCCCGTATACGCAGGATGCGATGCCGAAGAGGTATCCAGCTTAAAGACCGGGTATTCTTGGCCATCCGTCCACATCATGGTTTCGCTGGTACGGGCACAAGAACGGATTAACCAACCCTCTTGCACACCGGTGTCGTAGAACAAAATGGTTCTGTAGTTTTCAGGATGTATATTAGGTTTCATTAATAAACCTTTAAAAACGTTATGGTATAACATACTACACAAAATGCGATCTTCTGGCAAATAAAATCGGCTACGGATTCAATCGTCTAGTCTCCTCATCGCCTCGGTCTTGATCGGAACGCCTTCGCCAAAACACGGTAATTTTGCTATCATTAAGGCCTTGTTTACCGAGCCTAACCCACCATGCCCCTCATTCGTCCTCTGCGGCCGCAAGAAGCGCCCCCTCTGGCGTTGCTGCAACAGGCCAACCCCTCCTTAGTCGCGCTGGAAGCAGACTTAAAGGCCGGTGTCTGCCACGTATTAAGCCATGGCGCGGAACCGATTTTGGGTGCCGCCATTATGCAACAGGTGGCCTTAAACACTCAGGAAATCATGGCCATCGCCATCTGTCCATCGGCACAGGGACAGGGCTTAGGCAAACGCCTGCTGGCCTATTTGATCGACACCGCCTATGCGCAAGGGGCCACCACCGTGTTTGTCGGCACGGCCAACTCCAGCCTGAACCAGCTGGGCTTTTATCAAAAAGCCGGCTTTCGCCTCAGCCACATCGTGCCCAACTACTTCATCGACCATTACCCTGACCCCATTA
>JAGNPU010000101.1 GCA_017989485.1 Neisseriaceae bacterium | reverse complement strand
ACTCTTGCCTGCGCTGGCACGCTAGGTTCTGGCGAGGGGCCCCCTTACGCCAACGGCGTAAGGGGCGGCTGGACGGGGTGGCCTTTTCTTTGCATACTTTCTTTTGGCCACGCAAAAGAAAGTCTGTCGCCCTACAGGGCGAAAGGCAACGACCGTTTAATAGCGACATAGCCGAAGCATAGACAAGGGTTTTAGGCTTAACCGTCACGGCCATCAGGGCCCAGCCTACGGCTGGCTGGATCCCCGCCTGCGCGAGGATGACGGCGCTTGAGGGCATAACAGGCGACTAGATCACAAGCCAAGTAAACCATGATTTATATACGGCCAACATGTGTTAGCTTGGGCCAAGCGCAGCGGACCCACAAAGCCCCAGCACCAAAGCCAACCCCCGTGGGTCGGGACCCACGCGACGACGACAAAGGCATGATGGCGGCCGCCGCGGCCATCAAGCACGATAGGGCCGATTCCCCAAAACCTCAACCAATCGCAACAAATACCCGTCCGGATCCTGCACCAAAAACTGGCGCTGCCCATGTTCGACGGTATCGGCCTGATACCAGCGCTCCTCTAACGGTGCAAACAAAGGCCAGTCATGCTCGTCTAAACGGGCCAAAATGGGTGTAGTGGCCGGCACTTCAATCTGAACATTGATGCCATTGCCAAAGGGGTGCTGCAAGGGTGCAGGCAGCCATTGCTCGGGCTGGGCCTGTTCCAGCATGATGTGTGCCCCCGCCAAATTCAGGTACACAAACCCTTCCTCCGGGCGGGCATACATCACCTCAAACCCGATCATCCCCACCCAAAACGCCTGGCTTTTGGCCACGTCGCTGACGATTAATTCTGGCACTACCTTCGCCCACTCTTGCATACCCTACCCCTATACTCACGCCAAAACGGCACAAAAAAAGCCTGAATCGCTTCAGGCTGGTTCATCAGGCTTCGGTTAAATCCGATAGCTAATGGTGGTCATCACCTTAGACGTCAACTTCATCAAGCCCTTAATCGGCGCAGGCAAGGGCGCGGCGCCAAAATCATGCGCCATGTGGGCATGTTTTAACTCGTCTTCCACCATTTGGGTGACCACGGCGCGACTCTTGTGGTCATTCTCAGGCAAATCTGCCAAATGTTCTTGCAGGTGGGCCGTCACCTGGTATTCGGTTTCTTCCAAAAAGCCCAGGTTCCACTTATCGCCCAACAGGCCGGCGCTGACGCCCATGGCCAAAGAGCTGACATACCATAAAGGGTTGAGCAAGCTGGTGCGCCCGCCTAAGGCCTGCACCCGCTGTGCCGTCCAGGCCAAATGTTCCACCTCTTCTTGTGCCGCATGCGCCAGCGCCGCCTTGTTTTCTTGGCTGCGTGCGGTCAAGGCCTGACCCTGATACAGGGCTTGAGCACAGACTTCACCCACGTGGTTAATCCGCATCAGGCCCAAAGCGTGTTGTCGCTCGGCATCGGTTAACGCCCCTTCAGCCACCTGGGCGTCAGGATAGTCACGTATGCTGTAGGCGGGTGCAAACAGCGTTTTCACCACAACGTCGACATTGGCAATCACTTTATCTAACATCACGCAGGCCTCTTTTTCAAATGAATGTCCCCATTATACGATAGCAGCACAAATTTATCTGCAGTTGCTGCTATAATAGACCCCATTATTTTTTTGACCGAACAAATCAAACAAAGGTAAATCATGAATATTAATGCGATCAAACCAGGCAACAGCATGCCTGACGATTTCAACGTGGTGATTGAAATTTCTGCGAATGCTGCCCCGATCAAATATGAATTTGATAAAGACAGTGGCGCCCTTATGGTAGACCGTTTCATGGGCACCTCTATGATGTACCCAGCCAACTATGGCTTTGTGCCCAACACCCTGTCTGGTGATGGCGATCCTTGCGACGTTTTGGTGGTGACGCCTTTCCCATTACCCCCTGGCGTGTTGATTCGCTGTCGCGCCCTGGGCGTGTTGAAAATGGAAGACGACGGCGGCGTGGACGCCAAAATCGTGGCCGTACCGGTTGAAAAACTGTGCACCATGTACAAAGACATCCAAAAACTAGAAGACTTGCCGCAGCTGTTGCGCGACCAAATGGTGCATTTCTTCGAACACTATAAAGACCTTGAAAAAGGCAAATGGGTTAAAATTCAGGGCTGGGCCGGCATGGACGAAGCCAAGCTGGAATTAGAAAACGGCGTAAAAAACTTCAAGTAAGCCCGCCTGCCCCAAACAGCCGCCTTCGGGCGGTTTTTTTATGGGTGCCGCCGGCCCAGCCCCCTTCCTAAAATAAAACCACCACAACGTCGTGGTAACGCGGTCAAAACCCTGCATTTAAGTTATAATTACCCCTTATCTTTCTTTTTAAAAGTCATGCACTCATGAGCAATAAACGTTTAATCTTTGGTTTTCACGCCCTCAATGCCCGCCTGTGGCAAAACCCTGCCTCATTGGTTGAGGTTTATGTTCAGGAAGGCAAAAACGATGCCCGCATGCGCGAAGTGTTGGCCAAGGCCGAAGCCGAAAAGGTCAAAATCGTCTTTGCCGACGCCGAACGCCTTAATACCTTAAGCAAGCAGGCCCGCCATCAAGGCGTGGTGGCCTTCATCGACGCGTCGAAAAACCACGTTGACTTAGACGACGTGCTTGACCACATTAAAGAGCCGCCGTTTTTGCTGATTTTAGACGGCATTACCGACCCGCATAATCTAGGCGCCTGCCTACGCGTGGCCGACGCCATGGGCGTCCACGCCGTGATAGCCCCTAAAGACAAAAGCGCTGGCCTTAACGCCACCGTGAGCAAGGTGGCCTGCGGCGCCGCCGAAGTCGTGCCCTACATTACCGTCACCAACCTGGCCCGCACCATACGCGACCTAAAAGACCGTGGCATTTGGATCGTTGGCACCGACATGGAAGGCAGCACCGACTTATATCATTACGATGCCAAAGGCCCAATTGCCTGGGTCATGGGCAATGAAGGCGAAGGCATGCGCCGCCTGACGCGTGAACTGTGCGACACCCTAGTGTCTATTCCCATGTTTGGGACGGTGGAAAGCCTGAACGTGTCGGTCAGCGCCGGCGTGGTGTTGAGCGAAACCCGTCGCCAACGCACCCTGGCACAAGGCTAATCCTAGCCCAACCCCCCGCTGCCCGCTTTGGGCGTCGGGCATTTTGACCCCTCTTCATCGAAAGGCGAGTCCATGCAAGCTGGTAAATTTTCCTTTTTAGGCCTCTTTATTGCCGTCGGCATGATCGCCGGCGCCTTTGTGCTGGGCCAACAGTTTAAAAACCTGCGTCAGCCCAGCACCATTACGGTCAAAGGCCTGTCAGAAAAGCCCTATAGCGCCGACCTAGCCGAGTGGCACATCAACACCACCACCGACGGCGACACCTATCAGGCCGCCATCGACGCGCTCAAAGCCAGCCAGCCGACGCTGACCGCCTTTCTGACCAAGCAAGGCTTCACCACCGAGCAACAGCAGCTAGGCCAAATGAGCGTCGAGCCCACTTATGAACAGGTCTACAACGCCGAACAGCAGCGCACCCTGTCGGTACACAGCGGCTATGCCGCCAGCCAAAGCCTGGTGATTACCGACAAAGACGTGCAAAAAGTGGCCAGCGCGCAAAAACAGGCCTTAGAGTTTAAAGCCCAACAGCCACAGTTTGACTTTGCCGCGCCCTTATACCTGCTGGGTAATTTAGAAACCATTAAGCATTCCTTAATCGCCAGCGCCACCGAAGACGCCCACAAGCGCGCCACCGAATTTGCCAAAACCGGCAAGGTCACCGTGGGCACCATGCGTACGGCGTCACAAGGCTCGTTTAACATTTTATCGGACCAAATCAGCCAACAGGACACCGAAAGCTGGGGCGGGGAATACGACAAATCCACCATCAACAAACTGGTGCGTTTGGTCGTCACGATTGAATATGACATTCAATAACTTTACTGTATGATCAAACCTTGATTGGGTCGCTCTTGGGCCTAATCGCTTCCTTTTCCTGCAACACCATTTTGGAGGCAGCACCATGATTTGGTTTGCTTTTGCACTGATTTTCCTAATGGCTGAACTATTCAGCACCACCTTATATCTATTGGTGATGAGCGTGGCCCTGTTGACCGCAGGCCTGGCTGATGTGTTCCTGGGCACAAGCACTGCCGTGAACTTCGGCATTGTGGCGGCCATGACCTTCTTGGGCTGCTTCATCGCCTATCAATACAACCAAAAGCGCAAAAAACGTCGCGGCCACCGCACCGATGATTTAGACCTGCAGCAAGTGGTCAGCATCGAGTCGATTAATGCGGCCGGCGAGATCAACGTGCGCTACCGCGGTGCCATTTGGCAAGCGCGCTTTACCGAACAAAATCTGCCAACCGACACCCAACAGGCCATCATCGTGGGCAAAGAAGGCAACTTACTCATCATTCAGTCTATTTAACCCACTCATTTAGGAGACTTCTGCATGTCAGAAACCATGATCCTTGGTATTTTAGTTGTTGCTGTGGCATTTATGTTTGCCAAACTCAGCATCACCGTGGTCCCACAGCAAACTGCCTTCGTGGTAGAGCGCCTAGGCCGTTACAAAAGCACGTTGAAACCAGGCTTAAACATCTTGATCCCATTTGTGGACAAACTGGCCTACAAACACAGCCTCAAAGAAATTCCTTTAGACGTGCCTAGCCAAGTGTGTATCACCCGTGACAACACGCAGTTGACCGTGGACGGCATCCTCTACTTCCAAGTCACCGACCCAACCCTAGCCTCTTACGGCACCAGCAACTACATTATTGCGATTACCCAACTGGCGCAAACCACGCTGCGTTCGGTGATTGGCCGGATGGAGTTGGACAAAACCTTCGAAGAACGTGACGACATCAACAAAACCGTGGTGGCTGCGCTAGACGAAGCCGCCGTGTCTTGGGGCGTTAAAGTATTGCGTTATGAAATCAAAGACCTGGTGCCCCCGCAAGAAATTTTGCGTTCGATGCAACAGCAAATTACCGCCGAACGTGAAAAACGGGCGCGTATTGCCGAGTCTGAAGGCCGTAAGCTAGAACAAATCAACTTGGCCACCGGTTCGCGCGAAGCCGCCATTCAGGAATCTGAAGGCGAAATGCAGGCCGCGATTAACCAATCCAGCGGTGAAAAAATCGCTCAGGTGAACAAAGCCGAAGGCGAAGCCCAAGCGCTGCGCCTGGTGGCCGACGCCACCGCCGATGCGATTCGCAGCATTGCCGAAGCCACCCGCATGCCAGGCGGCATGGAAGCGGTGAACCTGAAGGTTGCCGAGCAGTACGTCGAAGCCTTTGGCAAAATGGCCAAAGAAAGCAACACCCTGATCATGCCGGCCAACGTCGCCGACATGGCCGGTTTGGTGAGCGCAGGCTTGCAAATCGTCAAAGGCCAAAGCAAAGCCTAAGCGCTTGGTTTTGGTGTCTCACCCACAGCGTCTCTGAACCTCAGAGGCGCTGTTTTTTCTTTCGGGCTTCTCCCATGCATTCAGGCCTTGAATGGTTTAGAATAGCTCATTGTTTACTGAAGCGAGCCAGCGTCCCATGAAATATACCGACTTAAGAACCTTCATCGCCCAGCTGGAGCAAACCGACCAGCTCAAACGCATCCAAACCCCCGTCTCGCCCGTTTTGGAAATGACCGAAATCGCCGACCGCGTGCTGCAAGCCGCCGGCCCAGCCTTGCTGTTTGAACGCCCAGAGCACAACGGCCATCGCTACGACATGCCGGTACTGGCCAATTTGTTTGGCACGCCCGAGCGCGTCGCCATGGGCATGGGCGCCCACACCCTAGCCGACCTGCGCGAAGTGGGCAAAACCCTGGCCTATTTAAAAGAGCCCGAGCCGCCTAAGGGCATTAAGGATGCCTTCAGCAAGCTGCCGCTGCTCAAAGACTTATGGAGCATGGCGCCCAACGTGGTCAAAAAAGCGCCCTGCCAAAGCATTGTCATCGAAGGCGACGACGTCGACCTGACCCAGCTGCCAATTCAGCACTGCTGGCCCGACGACGTGGCCCCCTTGGTGACCTGGGGCTTAACCGTGACCCGCGGCCCGCACAAGAAGCGCCAAAACCTTGGCATTTACCGCCAACAGCTGCTGGGTAAGAACAAGCTCATCATGCGCTGGTTAGCCCACCGCGGCGGCGCCCTCGACTTTCAGGCCCATAAGGCCCAGTTCCCTGACACGCCTTATCCGGTGGCCGTGGTCTTGGGCTGTGACCCGGCGACCATCCTCGGTGCCGTCACCCCCGTGCCTGACACCCTGTCTGAATATCAGTTTGCTGGCCTATTGCGCGGCAGCCGCACCGAACTGGTGAAGTGCATCGGCAACGACTTACAGGTGCCGGCGCGCGCCGAAATCGTGCTCGAAGGCGTCATCCACCCCCATGAAGTCGCTCTGGAAGGCCCTTACGGCGACCACACCGGCTATTACAACGAGCAAGACCATTTCCCGGTGTTCACGGTCGAGCGCATCACCATGCGCGAAAACGCCATTTACCACAGCACCTACACCGGCAAACCCCCGGATGAGCCGGCGATTTTGGGCGTGGCCTTGAACGAGGTGTTTGTGCCGCTGTTGCAAAAACAATTTCCGGAAATCGTCGACTTTTACCTGCCGCCGGAAGGCTGTTCTTACCGAATGGCCGTGGTCAGCATTAAAAAGCAATACGCCGGCCACGCCAAGCGCGTGATGATGGGCTGCTGGAGCTTTTTACGCCAGTTTATGTACACCAAATTCATCATC
>JAGNPU010000100.1 GCA_017989485.1 Neisseriaceae bacterium | reverse complement strand
ACCATGTGTGCATGAGGAGGCTGCCTAAGGGCAGCTTTTTTGTTTTCTAGTGAGCGTATTGATCATCTCATATGTCGTCCTCCCCCGCAGGCGAGGGGCCAGCAAGCGACTGAGCATGGCGGTTGCTGGACATAGGCGATGTGGCTTGCCCTGGCCTTAAGGCAGTAGCCGTATTTCCTGAAACCGTAAATGGTGTAACCACTCTCTTAAAATCAGCGTGGCCGCCATAAACGGCTTGCCTGTCGGCAGCCCTTCGATGCTGGCGGGGCGGCCTGCCACAATATAGGTTAAACGGTTAAACAACCCTTCTACGGCCTCGGTGGACAAAATCCATACCGGCGTGCCTTGCAATGGTGCCTGTGCCAGCTGGGCGACTTCGTGCAGGCAGGCGTCGCGGCTATACAGCTGCGGTTCGTCTAAACGTTGTATGGCTGGCCACGCCTTGGCGATTTCGTCCTCAACGTAGGCGATGGCGGCTTCCATTTCTAGGGCATTAGGGATGTCGTGTTTGAAAAACTGCTTAGGCAGGCTCAGCGTGCCTAAGGCCAAGCTGATGCGTTCGTGGGGGCCAATGCGGCATTCGCTGCGGTGTTGGCCTATGTGTAAGACCACGCGGTTGGGTTCGTCGCTGTGCGGGAAGCACTTAGGCCAGTGCGACCCTAGGCTGACCTGTGCGATTGAAGAGTGTGCCATGCTCATATGCCTTTGAATCAGTGATTCGAAAGCATTAGCTTAGCACAAGGCCTGCCGTTGTGGTCAACGAACAGGCCGCTTCTTGCATGAAAACAAATGCTTATGTCGTCAGTCGTCGACAGTTAAATCATAAACGCCACCAGTTCGGTTTCGGTAAACACTTTCAGCTGCCTAGGCGTGATCGCGACCAGCTCGTCTAGGCCATACTGGGCCTGCTGTTGCTCGGCGTGGGTCAGCAACACCTCTATGTTTTTGCCCGGGCCTTGGGTGCGATGGAGGTTGAGACGGACCATGGGCCCAAAGGCCTCGATGCGGATGATTTTACCCTGAGCCAGAGCCGGCTCTGTCAGCGTACGAGACAGCATGAGCTCATGTGGGCGCACATAGGCCACGGCGGCCTGCTGCACCGAAGGCGCAAAGCCACTGACCGGGTGACGATAGGCCCCCACCACAAATTCAGGGCCCTGTTGGCGGCCATTAAAGGCGTTGATTTCCCCTAGGAATTCACTCACAAAGGCGTTGTCGGGCGCTTGATAAAGGCTTTGGGGGTCGCCCACCTGTTCGATGACGCCATGGTTCATCACCACGATTTGGTCGGCAATGGCCAGGGCCTCCTCTTGGTCATGGGTCACCAGCAGGCTGGTGATGCCCAACTCGTGATGGATGTCGCGCAGCCAGGTGCGTAACTCTTTGCGCACCTGCGCGTCGAGGGCGCCAAAGGGCTCATCCAACAGCAACAGCTTGGGCGATACGGCCAAAGAGCGCGCCAGCGCAATGCGTTGACGCTGGCCGCCGGACAGGCTGCTGGGGTAGGCGTGGGCCAGGTGAGGCAGCTGGACCAGTTCCAGCAGGGTCATGACCTTGGTGTGGATGACCTGCTTGCTGGGCCGATGACGGCGCGGCAAGACCTGTAGGCCAAAGGCCACGTTGTCAAACACGCTCATATGACGAAACAGGGCGTAGTTTTGGAACATAAAGCCGACGCCACGCTGGTTGACGCTTTGGCCACTGACGTCGACGCCGTCCAGCAAGATGTGGCCGTCGCTGGCGGCTTCTAGGCCCGCAATGGTGCGCAATAATGTGGTTTTGCCACAGCCGCTGGGGCCCAATAGGGCCACCAGTTGGCCACTGGGCACGGTCAAATGTATGTCGTGTAAGACCTGTATTGAGCCATAGTGTTTGTTGAGGTGTTGAATCTGAATGCTCATGGGGTAGGCCTTTCTATGGGGGTAGAGGCAGCGCGTAAGGCATGTGCCTTGGCGTATTGACGCTGTTGCCAATAGGCCATGCCGTGCTGTAGGGCCAGCGTCAGCAGGGCCAAAAAGGCCAACAGGCTGGCGGCGGCAAAGGCCGCGACAAAGTTGTATTCGTTGTACATGATCTCGACGAATAGGGGGATGGTGTTGGTTTGGCCCCGAATGTGGCCGGACACCACGCTGACGGCGCCAAACTCGCCCATGGCGCGGGCGTTGGTCAGGATCACGCCGTACAGCAAGGCCCATTTGATATTGGGCAGGGTGATGCGCCAAAACATTTGCCACCCGCTGGCGCCCAGAATCAGCGCGGCCTGCTCTTCGTCATCGCCTTGGGCCTGCATGACCGGCATGATTTCGCGGGCCACAAAGGGGAAGGTGACAAACAGGGTGGCCAAAATAATTCCGGGGATGGCAAAAATCACCTGTAGCCCATGGGCTTCTAACCAGCCGCCCAAAAGGCTGTGGCTGCCAAACAAGAGCACAAACATCAAGCCGGCGACCACGGGCGACACCGAAAACGGCAGGTCTAATAAGGTGGTGAGCCAGTGCTTGCCCTTGAATTCAAATCGGGTGAGCAGCCACGCCATGGCCACGCCCAACACCGCATTAATCGGCACCACGATGGCGGCCGTCAACAGGGTGAGCTGGATGGCGGCCACGGCATCGGCCTCGGTCAGGGCGGCCACATACAGGCCCCAGCCCTGTCGAAACGCCTCGATGAACACCGACACCAGCGGCAAAATCAACATCAGGGTGACAAAGCCCAGCGCCAGGGTCAGCAGCAGCGCCTTGAGCCACAGTGGTTCGGTCATGCGGTCGTTGTGTTGGCTATGCGGGTTCATGAATGACGTCCCATGCGTTGGGTTAAAAACCATTGGGCCACGTTAATGGCAAACAGAATCAAAAACGAAATCAGCAGCATGAATAAGGCCACGGCGGCGGCGCCCTGAACGTCAAACTGCTCCAGCTTGGCGTTGATGATGAGGGGCAAGATTTCTGACACAAAGGGCAGGTTGCCGGCAATGAAAATCACCGAGCCGTATTCGCCGGTGGCGCGGGCAAACATCATGCCTGACCCCATGAGCAGTGCCGGCATCAGCTCGGGCAACAGCACCCGCCTGAAAATGGTGAGGCGGCTGGCCCCTAGCGTGGTGGCGGCTTCCTCCCATTCCGGCTGTAGCTGTGCCAGCACAGGCTGGACGGCCCTCACCACAAAGGGCAGGCTGACCACGATGAGGGCCAACAAAATGCCATAGGGGGTGAAGGCAATCTTGACGCCGATTTTGGCAAACCACTGCCCGATGAGGCCATTGGGCGCATACAGCGTCGCCAGCGCAATGCCGGTCACCGCGGTCGGCAGGGCAAACGGCAGGTCGACCAGCGCATTAAGCAGGCTTTTGCCCCAGAAGTCATAGCGCACCAATACCCAGGCAAGCAGGGTGCCAAACACCATGTTCACTAGGGTGGCGTATAAGGACAGTTTGAGGGTGAGCCATAGGGCGGCCAGCACGCGGTCGTCGGTGACGGTGTGCCAGGCATTCGCCCAGCCCATATTGGTGACGCTTAAGGCCAGCATGGCAAAGGGCAAAAACACCAGCAAGGACAGCCAGAAAATAGAGATGCCCAGGCTGAGTCGAAACCCAGGCAACACGGTGGCGGTGGTCAATAAGCGCATAAAGGCTCCTGAATAAACGAAGGTTAAGGGCGGCTGACCTGGTCGAGTACGCCACCGTCGGCAAAATACGTGCTCATGATGCTGTCCCAAGGGCCAAACACGTCGGTGGCCATAAAGCGCTCAATGCTGGGGAATTGAGCCGCATGGGCGGCCAATACCTCAGGGTCTTGCGGGCGCAGGAACAGCGAGGCCGCCAGTGTTTGTGCGGGTTTGCCCCATAAGCCTTGTAAATAAGCCTTGGCGATGTCTTCCGTGCCCTTGGCTTTGACCACGCTGGCGACGACGGCAACCGGGCTTTCGATCACGATGGACGTGCTGGGGTAGACGACCTCAAAGGCGTCTTGGCCAAATTCACGTACGGCCAGCTGCGCTTCGTTTTCAGGGGCCACCAGCACGTCGCCGATTTGCCGCTGCACAAACGTCGTTGTGGCGGCGCGGCCGCCGCTGTCTAATACGGGGATTTGCTTGAAGAGCTGGGTCATAAAGGCCTTGGCCGCATCATGGTCGCCGTTGTTGGCGGTCAGGGCGCTGGCATAGGCGGCCAAAAAGGTGTAGCGGCCACTGCCCGACGTTTTGGGGTTGGCAAACACCACCTGGGCCTTGTGCTCAACCAGATCTGCCCATTCATGGATGTTTTTCGGATTGCCCTTGCGCACCAAAAACACCGAGGTGCTGCTGAACGGCATGGCCAAATGAGGAAATTGCTGTGGCCAATCTGGCGCCACCAGGCCGCGGCTGACCAGGAGGTTGACGTCGCTGGACTGATTCATGGTGACCACGTCAGCCTGTAGGCCGTTGGCCACGGCCAGGGTTTGCTTGGTTGAGCCGCCGTGGGACTGGGCTATGGTCAGCTGGGTGCCCGGATGGGTTTGCGCATAGTCGGCCACAAACTGTGGGTTGTACGCTTTGTAAAAATCGCGGGTGACGTCGTAGGAAACGTTCATCAGGCTGATGGAGGCCTGGGGTGATGCATCGGCCTTTGGGGTGGGCTCGTTGCCGCAGGCGCTGAGCAGGCTGAGGCTTAGCGCCGTGGCCAAAGCGAGTAAGGGGCGGATTGTCATGAAGAATACCTTTCGTGGATTAAGCGCTGACGCGTTCCGGATGATAAAAGTCTTGGGCCGCATTGAGGACGGGCTTGATCACGCCGGTGCGGATCACAAAGTCGCCAAAGTCTTCCTTGGGCGTACGGGCCTTGGCCCATAGGCCGATCAGCTCGTCTAAGACGGTGAGGATGTCGGCGGCGGTGATGTTTTCGCGGAACAGACGCGGGATGCGGGTGCCTATGCGGTTGCCGCCTAGGTGCAGGTTGTAGCGGCCTATGGCTTTGCCGACCAGGGCGATTTCGGCCAGCATGGCGCGGCCACAGCCGTTGGGGCAGCCGGTAATGCGCAGCACGATGTCGTCGTCGGCGACGCCGTGGCTGGCCATAATGGCTTCGACATGGTCGGTGAACTCAGGCAAAAACCGCTCGGCTTCGGCCATGGCCAAGGGGCAGGTGGGCAAGGACACGCAGGCCATAGACGCCTGTCGTTGTGGAGTCAGGTCAGAGCGGATGAGGCCGTGGGCGCGGGCAATGGCCTCGATGGCGGCCTTGTCGGCCTCGGCCACGTTGGCGACGATGAGGTTTTGGTTGGCGGTCAGCCTAAAATCGCCCTGATGCACTTCGGCCAGCGCCCGCAGGCCGGTTTTGAGCGGCCGCTCGGGCAGGTCGATGAGGCGGCCGTTTTCAATGAATAAGGTCAAGTGCCAGCGGCCATCTTCGCCGGCCACCCAGCCAATTCGGTCGCCGCGCTCGTCAAAGTGATAGGGCTTAATCGGGGCAAACGCCCTCCCCATACGCGCCTCTACTTCGGCAATAAACGTTTCCGTGCCGACGCGCTCTAGGGTGTAGCGGGTCTTGGCCGCCTTGCGGTTGCTGCGGTCGCCCCAGTCGCGCTGGGTGGTCACCACGGCGGCGGCGCAGGCCAGCGTGTGGGCCAGATCAATAAAGCCAAACTCACGTGCCGTATTCGGGTAAGTCGCCTGATTGCCGTGCTCCATCGACAGGCCGCCGCCGACCAGCACGTTAAAACCAATCAGCTCACCCCGTTCGGCGATGGCGACAAAGTTGAGGTCGTTGGCGTGGATGTCGACGTCGTTTAAGGGCGGAATCACCACCGTGGTTTTGAATTTGCGCGGCAGATAATGGTCGCCCAAAATCGGTTCGATGATCTGGCCGTCGTCGCTGCTGTGCAGCTTTTCACCGTCTAGCCAAATTTCCGCATAGGCTCGGGTTTGCGGCAGCAGGTGTTCAGAGATTTTTTTGGCCCACTCATAGGCCTGCTGGTGCAGCTTGGACTCTACCGGGTTAGAGGTGCACAACACGTTGCGGTTGACGTCGCCGGCGGTGGCGATGGCATCTAGGCCCAGCTGGTGTAGCCACTGGTGCATGGGCTTGATGTCGTCTTTGAGCACGCCGTGAAACTGAAAGGTTTGGCGGTTGGTCAGACGGATGCTTTGGTATAGGGTGTGCTCGCTGGCAAATTGATCTATGCCCAACCACTGCTGCGGGCTGATGATGCCGCCGGGCAGGCGGCAGCGCAACATCACGTTTTTTAAGGGCTCCAGTTTTTGCGCCACGCGCTCGGCGCGAATGTCTCTGTCGTCCTGTTCGTACATGCCGTGAAAGCGTATCAACTGAAAGTTATCGCCGTTAAAGCCACCGGTGAGGCCGTCGCCTAAGTCGTTGACGATGGTGCCGCGTAGGTGTTGGCTCTGGCCTTTTAGGCGCTCGTTGTCGGACAGCGGCGCATCGGGCAGCTTGGCCTTAGGGTCGGCCGTGGGGTTCTGGGAGTGCGTCATGGTGTATTCCTTATTCTGTATTCGGTAGGGCTTGCTGTTGTTGGCTCAACGTCATGTTCATCGAGCCCGTTTTTTTCAACATCGTTTTCAATAAACATCACGCTGATAGCGGCCGCTTTCTCTTAAATCATTGAGGTAGTCGTCGGCCGCATCGGCGTCCAGCTGGCCCTGTTCGGCGATGATGGCCAATAAGGTGGCCTCTACGTCACGGGCCATGCGGGTGGCGTCGCCGCACACGTAAACGTGGGCGCCATGCTGTAACCACTGCCATAGCTGAACCGATTCCTGG
>JAGNPU010000099.1 GCA_017989485.1 Neisseriaceae bacterium | reverse complement strand
ACCCAATAAAAAGGGCAAAGAAAAACCGATTATGTTGATTGCCACCGGGTCTTATCAGCTCGAGGCCGTTTTGCGAGCGTCTGAGCGTTTGCAAGAGGTAGAGCAAAGCCATCGGGTGGTGTATTTGCAAGAGCCCGGCCGTTTTCGTGCCCCGCGGGACGTATGGGAAGAAGCCGTGTGCGTGGGCAATGCCCAGCGTGAAGCACTGTTTCCAAAAGACATTAAGCGGCGCGTGTTTGTGAGCCATATGCGGCCGGAGGTGGCCATTGGCCATTTACAGCCTCTGGTGCGCAGCGTCAAAAAAACCGCTAGCCTGGGCTACATCAACCGCGGCGGTACCTTAGACGTGGCCGGCATGCTGTTTGCCAACCGCTGTACGTGGGCCCACGTCTTGAGTGCGGCTGCCCAAGTGAGTGAGCTGCCGTTTGACGAATGGTTGAGCGAGGCGGAAGCCGCCGCGGTCATGGGCACGGGTGATCCTTTAACCCTGCGCTAAGGCCCACGGCTACCCAAATAAAAACACCCTCTTGCGAGGGTGTTTTTTTGCCTGTTTAGAGGCTAAAGCTTAATGCAAATTGGTCGGTTTGGGTGTTGAGGCAGTGGCTGCAGGCAAGGCTGGCAGCATTCTGGCCTCGGTTGGGACTTCACCGGTGAGCACGTTTAAGAACGCGACGATGTCTTTCACGTCTTGCTTGCTGTAGGTATGACCCAGCTGAGCTTCGCCCATGATGGCCACGCTTTCTTCTAGGCTCCACACGCTGCCGTCATGGAAGTAAGGATAGGTACGGGCCACGTTGCGTAAGCCAGGCACGCGGAAGAAGTATTTATCGTCGTCTGATTTAGTCACCTCATAACGCCCCTCATCGTGTTTTTTACTGCCGGTAAACTGCCAGTATGGGTCTTTCACCAAGCCAAATTTTTGGAATTGATCGCCGCCTAGGTTCACGCCTTGATGGCAGGCAATACAGCCGGTAGAGATGAATTTGTTCAGGCCCACCAGTTCTTTTTCGGTCAAGGCTTTACTGTCGCCGTTTAAATAGTCATCCCAACGGGTGGGCGTGAGCAAGGTGCGCTCAAACAGGCCGATGGCTTTTTGAATATTTGGCATGTTGATCGGGTTTTTTTCACCCGGGAAGGCCTGTTGGAACAGGGCCTGGTATTCAGGAATCGAGGCAATGGTGTCGATGGCTAAGTTTTGGTGAGGCATGGCCATTTCCACCGGGTTCATGATGGGGCCGCCGGCTTGTTCTTCCACGTCTTTGGCACGGCCATCCCAGAACTGGCTGCCCAGTAGGGCGGCATTCAATACCGTGGGTGAGTTACGGTCACCAAACTGGCCTTTGTGGCCTTGGCTGGTGGGCAGGTTGTCGACGCCGTAGGTGGCTAGGTTATGGCAGCTGTTGCAGCTGACGGTGTGGCCCTTAGACAAACGAGGCTCATAAAACAGCATTTGGCCCAGATCGGATTTGATTTTGGTATAAGGATTGTCTTTATTGACGGCTTCTTTCGGCAGCGGTGCAAAAATACCCTTGGCCTGTTGGTGTAGCGCGGTTTTGTTCAAACCCGCTTCGTTACTGGCCATGGTGACGGAAACGCCGAATAACCCTACGGCGGCGATTGAGAGCAAACTGATTTTATGCCAAGACTTCATAACCGACTCCTTCTTTATTATGGAGAAAACAACTAGAGACTTTGGTGTGGTACGTTTTTATTGTGTCCATCAATAAAGGCAAGCCTACAGCGTCTAGTTGTTTCAGTATTGACTGAAATCAGATAGTGCCAGTTATAATTGTTTCGATAAATTATAGCTAATTGAGCCATAGCAAAAGGCAATGACGAATGCGTCATTGCCTTTTGCTCGGGTGCTGCTGAATCAATAGTGTTGGTCTAGGGTATGCACCAGCTGGGTGAGCCAGTCGCTGGGGATGAGGCCGAGCGACTGGCTTTTATGGGTGTCTAAAACCGCATAGTGTGGCCGCGGGGCGCCGAGGTGGCGGCTAGACAGCACGGGCTTGAGCAGCGCCTGCGGGGCCTCGGGTTGGTATTGGGCCACCACTTTTTGAATGGCTTGGGCAAAGCCAAACCAGCTGATGGCGCGGTTGCCGCCATAGTGAAGCAGGCCTGCAGGCATGGCGTCTAGGCTTAATAGGGTAAACAGGGCGGTGGCCACGTCGCCGGCATAGGTGGGGCGGCCAATTTGGTCGTGCACCACGTCAAGGCTGTCCTGGCTGAGGGTGCGTTGAAACAGCGTTTGCACAAAGTTGGGGGCGTATTCGCTGAACAGCCAGCTGGTTCTGAGCACCAGGGCGTCGGGCTTGGCCGCTAGGGTGGCCCGTTCGCCGGCCAGCTTGCTGCGGCCGTAGACGTTAATGGGGTTGGCTTCGTCGGCTTCGGCATAGGCGGCCATTTTTTGGCCATCAAACACATAGTCGGTCGACACATAAATCAGGCGGCAGCCGAGGTCGTGTGCCACTTGGGCGACGTTGCGGGCGCCGTCTTGGTTGACGGCAAAGGCCGCTTCGGACTGCGTCTCGGCGGCGTCGACGGCGGTGAAGGCCGCGGCATTGATGATGGCGTCAGGACGCAGGGCCAACAGCCGTTGGCAGGCGAGCCTGTCGCAAACGTCCAAATCGAGGCGGGACAAAACGCTGAGGCGCCAGCCCTTGGGGCCGCGTACGGCCAGTGATTGACCGAGCTGGCCGGCACCACCGAGAATCACAACGTGCATGAAAAAGCATCCTTAAACAATAGGCCCAGTTGGTCCTTGGGCGATAAAATGGGGGCGATACTGAGCTGCGTCAGCGGCCAGGCAATGTTGAGCTCAGGGTCTGACCACAAAAGGCAGGCCTCATCTTCCGGCGCATAATAACGGCTGCACTTATAGGCCACAATGGCTTCGGGACTGAGGGTCAAAAATCCATGCGCCATGCCTTCGGGCAGCCACAGCTGCTGTTTTGGGCCTAGGGTCACGCCATACCACTGGCCATAAGTGGTTGAACCGGGCCGAATGTCGACGGCGACGTCATATATATGGCCCTGTAACACGGTGATGAGTTTGCCCTGAGGCTGGGTTTTTTGATAGTGCAGGCCTCGGAGGACACCTTGCTGAGAATAGGATAGGTTGTCTTGCACAAAGTGGGCCTCTGGCCCCAAGAGGCGTTGATAGGCGGCTTGGCTATGGGTTTCCAAAAACGCGCCGCGCGCGTCTTCATGGCTGCGTGGCTGTAGGCGTTTAACGCCGGCGAGGGGGGTGTCATCAACCTGCATCTTGGCCTCCTTGGGCGTGAATAAAGTGCAGCAGGTTGGCGCCGTAGGTGCTGTGGCGCAGGGGGTGGGCCCGCTGTTGCAGTTCGGCCAGGCTGAGCCAGCCTTGCTTGTAGGCAATGATTTCCAAACAGGCAATGGTTTTTTGGCGCTGATTTTGAATCTGGGCCACAAACTGTCCCGCCGCCAATAGGCTGTCGCAGGTGCCGGTGTCAAACCAGGTGGCGCTTGAGGGCAGGCAGTGGACCTGTAAGCGGCCCTGGTTTAAATAGGCTTGATTGAGGTCGGATACTTCCAGCTCGCCACGCGCCGAAGGGCTTAAAGCCTGGGCCTGAGCCACGACATCATTGGGGTAGACATACAGCCCGGTGACGGCAAAGTCCGACGGGGGCTGGCTAGGCTTTTCGACGATGTACTGCGGTTGTCCCTCGGCGTCAAAGGCCACCACGCCAAAGCGTTGGGGCTCGGCCACGGACTGGGCGAAAATATGCGCCCGCTGCGGCTGGCTTAAGGCCATCGCCAGGCGGGTTTGAATCGGGTCACCAAAAAACAGGTTGTCGCCTAAGATCAGCGCCACCGGTTGCGCCTGAATGAAGTCGGCGCCAATCAAGAGGGCTTGGGCAATGCCTTTGGGCTCAGGCTGGGCCGCATACGACAGGCGCAGGCCTAAGGCGCTGCCGTCTTGAAACAGCTGTTGGAACTGGGGCAAATCATGGGGGGTGCTGATGATGAGCACGTCGCGTATGCCTGCTTTCATCAATACCGACAGCGGATAGTAAATCATCGGCTTGTCGTAAATCGGCGCCAATTGCTTGGACACCGCTTGAGTGATGGGAAACAGTCGGCTGCCGGTGCCGCCGGCCAAAATAATGCCCCTCATGCTGGCCTGCCTTCTAAATACCAGGCCACGGTTTGGCGCAGCCGGGTGTCAAAGTCGACGTCAACGCGCCAGCCTAGTGTATGCTTGAGCTTGTCTGAATTTAAGGCATAGCGAACGTCGTGTCCGGGGCGGTCGGTCACCAAGTCGATCAGGCCAGAGTAGGGCTGATCGACCAACCGGGGCCGCAGTTCATCTAATAAATGACACAGCTGGGTGACCAAATCGAGGTTGCGGCGCTCTTGTTGGGCGCTGATGTGGTAGGACTCGCCCACTTGGCCGTGTTGCAACACCGTCCATAAGGCCTGCACGTGGTCGGTCACATAGAGCCAGTCTCGGCTTTGGCCGCCGTCCCCATATAAGGGCAGTCGCCGTTCGGCTAGGGCGCAGTCTATCATGTGCGGGATGAGTTTTTCCGGATGTTGCCACGGCCCGAAGTTATTGGTGCAGTGGGTTAATAATACGGGTAGGCCATAGGTGCGCTGCCAGGCCAAGGCGAGGTGGTCACTGGCGGCCTTGCTGGCCGAGTAAGGGTTGCTGGGCCGGTAGGCGGCACCTTCACTCAGGGGCGCGGCGTCGTGGGCCAGGTCGCCAAACACCTCGTCGGTGGACACGTGTAAAAATCGAAACAGTGCCTGAGCCTCAGTGCCTAAGCCCTGCCAATACTGGCGGGTGGCTTCTAATAGGGTAAACGTGCCTTGAATATTGCTGTGCATAAAGGCTTGGGGGCTGTGAATGGCGTTGTCGACGTGGCTTTCTGCCGCCAGATGGCACACGGCCAGCGGCGGGTAGCGCTCAAACAGCAGGGCCAGGCTGGCCGCGTCGTTGATGTCGGTATGGCTAAACACATAGCGGGGGTGGTCGGCCACGTCGGCCAAGGCCTGTGGCTGACTGGCGTAAGAAAGGCAGTCGATGTTGACCACGGTGGCGTCGGTGTGGGCCAATAAAAAATGCACCAAATGGCTGCCGATGAATCCCGCGCCGCCGGTGACAAAATAATAAGGAGGGTGCACGTCGAATCCTTTACTGCACATCGTAAAGAGACAGTATAAAGCGTTTTCAAGGGCCTTGCTTAGGCCGTTGGCCATAATAAAACGGCAGGATGTTTAAAGTTTTGTTAAAATGCTCGCTTTTGGCCCCGAATGCTCGTAGTCTTTGCTCTATATAAGTTAAGTATATTCTGCGTTTAGATCAAGTATTTAGCCTCTTTGGGTCGATGTGTCTTACTGGTGAAAGTGCTTTTTGTAAGCAAGTGTAATAAATAATTTAAAATTAATGTATTAGTGTGATCAGCATGATGGGGTAAAGGGTCTCAATGGATGCAGTCTTATTGGCCAAGCTAAACAATAGCTTGCCACAAACGCAATGCCAGCAATGTGGTTATGATGGTTGTTTGCCCTATGCGCAAGCCATGCTTGAAGGTGTGGCCCCGGTCAACCTGTGCCCGCCTGGCGGAGAAGCCGGCATACGCTGCCTGGCTGAAATTTTGCATGTCCCCGTTTTGTCTTTTGCGCCCGACGTGGCCGCGAAGGCGGCCAAACCTAAGGTATTGGCCGTGATTAGGGAGGCAGAATGCATTGGGTGTACGGCCTGTATTAAAGCCTGTCCCGTCGACGCTATTTTGGGCGCGAATAAGCGCATGCACACGGTGATTGCGCAAGAGTGTACCGGCTGTGAGCTGTGTGTGGCCCCTTGCCCCGTTGACTGTATTGACATGGTCGCGGTGGGGCATCGCTTTTTGCCGATAGGCGGCGCCTTGCTGCAAAGCCAGGCCTTTGTTGACGCCAAGATGGCCGCCACCTATGCGCGTCATCGCTATGAGGCACGTTCGGTGCGGCTGTTGCGCAACAAGGCCGCTCGAGAGGCCTTTCTACAAGAAAAACAGGCCCAGCTAAAGGCCAAGCTGACCCTGGCGGAAGAGCCTATTGCCGGTGACGGCGAGCCAGACGTGACCGTCTTGAAAATGGCCAGCCCCAGCGACATCATTGCCGCCGCCATGGCCCGTGCCCGAGCGCGCCTGAGCGAAAACCAGCAAACCGAATCTCAGCTGGCTGCCGAGGCTGCTTATAAGCAAGAACAGCTCGACACGGCCACTTCCGACGCGGCCATACGCAACGCCCAGCGCGACATCAAATACGGTTCTGAAACCGAACGCCAGCAGGCCATTGCCTTATTGCGTGGCAAAAAGCGTGAGGCCCGTGCCCGCAAGCAAAATAAGCCTTAATCACGCTTTTTCGGTGCGTCTTTCTTTTTCGGCAACATTGTGGGCAGGTTGGTTTGGCTTTTGACCTTGGTGGTGACGTGATCGGCCAGGTTCATGGCCGTCAGCTTGCCGCCCCACAGGGCACCGGAATCCAAACACACCACCCCATCCTCATCATAAAACCCCAAAGACGACCAGTGGCCGAATAATATCGTGTGGCTGGCATAGGCTTTGTGTTCTGCTTTAAACCACGGTATTAAATCTTCCGGCATTTTCTTAGGCTTGCCCTTAAAGTCTAGGTCTAGAGCCCCATCGACATTAATCGCCCGCGTGCGGGTGAGCACGTTCATGATTAAGCGCAGCCTGTCCATGCCCTCTAAATCGTCGCTGTAGCGGTTGGGCGTATTGCCA
>JAGNPU010000098.1 GCA_017989485.1 Neisseriaceae bacterium | reverse complement strand
AATGAGGAAATAGAGGTTTTACGACTGCTGAGGATGAATTCAACCGCCTGGTCAAACAGTTCGTCTGCCCCTTGGCCGCTGCCGTCGCCACCCGCGTCGCTGCTGTTGCTGGCTTCACCGGTGAGCAGGCCTTCCACGTATTCTACCGGGCCTTGGCGCTTCAAGTAGTCGACGACTTGATGGACTTCTTCATCGGACACAAAGGCGCCGTGGATGCGGGTAGGGTCGCCCGAGCCGGGCGGCAAGAACAGCATGTCGCCCTTGCCCAAGAGGTTTTCAGCGCCCATTTGATCCAAGATGGTGCGGCTGTCAATGCGGCTAGACACTTGGAAGGAAATACGGGTCGGGATGTTGGCCTTAATCAGGCCGGTGATCACGTCTACCGACGGCCGTTGGGTGGCCAGAATCAGGTGTATGCCCGCGGCGCGGGCTTTTTGGGCCAGGCGGGCAATCAGCTGTTCGACCTTCTTGCCTTCGACCATCATCAGGTCGGCCAGTTCGTCAATAATGACCACGATTTGCGGCAGCGGCAGCAGCGGTTCTGGGTTGTCTTTGTCTAGGCTGAACGGATTGGTCAGCGGCTGGCCTTGGGCCTTGGCGGCCTTGAGCTTGTCGTTAAAGCCAGCGAGGTTACGCACGCCGGTATGCGACAGCAGGCGATAGCGTTTTTCCATCTCCTGCACGCACCAGTTGAGGGCGTTGGCCGCGTGCTTCATGTCGGTGACCACGGGGGCCAATAGGTGGGGAATGCCTTCATAAATCGACAGCTCCAGCATTTTGGGGTCGACCATGATGAGGCGAACCTCTTCGGGCGATGCCTTGTACAACATCGACAAAATCATGGCGTTAATCGCCACCGACTTGCCCGAGCCGGTGGTGCCGGCCACCAAAACGTGTGGCATTTTGGCTAAGTCGGCGACCACCGGCTGGCCAGAAATGTCTTTGCCCATGGCCAAGGTGAGCTTAGAGGCGCTGTTGGCGAATACCGGGGCGTCAAAAATGTCCCTTAGGCCCACGTTTAAGCGTTCAGGATTGGGCAATTCGATGCCCATGGAGCTTTTGCCGGCAATGGTTTCGACGATGCGCACGCTTTGCAAGGCCAGGGCACGGGCCAGGTCTTTGCCCAGGTTGACGATTTGGGTGCCCTTAACGCCCTGTGCGGGCTCGATTTCGTAGCGGGTAATCACCGGGCCGGAGGTGGCGCTGATCACGCGCACGGCCACGCCAAACTCATTCAGGCTGCGCTCGATTAAGTCGGCCGTGTGCTGTAAGACCTGTTGGTCTATGGGCTTGTTTTGCTGTGCCGTCATCGACAGCAGGTTGACGCCGGGCAGGTTGGTCTTGCGCGCTGCGCGCGGCCTAGGTTGGGTCGGGGTGGCGGCGTCAGCGGTGTCGTCTTCGTCGTCGAACTCGTCAAACAAAGACGGCTGTTCTAAATCCAGTGCTGGGGCCACCTGTAGGGGAATCGGCGCTTTACTGGCCTGTGGGTTCACGCCGACGGTGACCTCTTTGGCGACGCGACGGGTGATGCGTTTTCGGGGCAGGTCTTGGATAAAGGCATGTGGTTTTTGAATCAGCTTCAGCCATAGCCATTCCAGCTTGGTCCCTAATTTTTCAATCAGCACCAGCCAAGACACCTGCAGCAATAGCGACAGGCCAATCATCACGCAGCATAAGCTGATCACAAACGTGCCCGTCATGCCTAAATAAGTGCTCAACAAGCCGCCCAGCTGGCTGCCGATAAAGCCACCGGCCCCAAAGGGCAGGTCGACAAACTGATTTTTCCAACCCAGGTATTCCAGAATCGGGCTAGAGGCCCACAGCAGGAGCACGCCTAGGGTGCCGATGAGGTTGTTGTAACCGTGCGCCTGGCCGTCGCTGGACAGGGGGCGGAAAGATTTGACCAGCCAGGTGATGGCCGCAATGATTAACCACCAGGCCGAAATGCCGGAGAGGTAATACATGATGTCGGCGAAGTAGGCGCCGAACACGCCGCCGAGGTTGCGCACGTCGCTGCCTTGGACGCTACGAGACCAGGCCGGGTCGAGCGGGGTAAAGCTGGCGAGGCTGAGCCCAAGATAGACCACCAGCAGCAGCGCCACCAGCCACAGCGCATCATTGATGAGGATGATGAGGTGAGGCGGGCGGGTGCGCGACTTATTCTTGACGACGGATTTGCGTTTTGATTTTTTTTTAAATAAAGTCATAATCATTCATGTAATGGGTCGTGTGCGGTTTAAGGGCATTAATCATCGTATGTGTCCCTAGGCTGGGTACAGTGCACCGAGGACGCGGCTGCCGCGCGCGCCCGTGGCTTTGGCCAGGTTGCCCGGTTGGCGATGGATCATCTGCGCCGCCAGCCAGCCAAAGGCGGCAGCCTCTACCCATTGTGGGTGTAAGGCCAGTTCGGCCGTGTCGCTCAGCGTGACGTCGGGCAAGAGCCCGTTTAGTCGATTGTATAATAAGCCATTATTCAAGCCGCCACCACAGACAAATAGGGTTTGTGTTTTTGGGGCATGGGTTTGGACGGCTTGGGCGATGGTCAGGGCGGTGTATTCTAGTAAGGTACGCAAGACGTCGTGTGGGCGTTCGTCGCCGTTAAGGTAGGGCGTCAGCCAGTTCAGCGAGAACAAATCACGGCCGGTGCTCTTCGGCGGCGTGAGGCCAAAGTAAGGGTGGGCCATGAGCTTGGCCAACAGCTGCGGGTGGACCGTGCCTTGGGCGGCAAGGGCGCCGTCGGCGTCGTAGTGCAGCTGCCATTGCTGCTGCACCCAAGCGTCCATCAGCATATTGCCCGGGCCGGTGTCAAAACCAAAGGCGGGCCACTCGGGCGACAGCACGGTGACGTTGGCAATGCCGCCAATGTTGATGATGGCCCGATGTTCATGGGCGTGGGCAAACAGGGCCTGGTGAAAGGCGGGGACTAAGGGGGCGCCTTGGCCGCCGGCGGCAATGTCGCGGCTGCGAAAGTCGCCGACCACATCGATGTGGGTTAACTCGGCCAATAAGGCCAGATCGGCGCTTTGCAGGGTGTAGCCCTGAGCCGGGTTGTGGCGGATGGTTTGGCCGTGGCAGCCGATGGCGCGGATGGCCTGACGGTTGATTTGAAAATCCAACAGCAGCTTGTTGACCGCTTCGGCGTAGAGGTGGCTGAGCGCCTGAGCCAAAACGGCGTTGCGGTGTAATTCGTTGTCGGCCACCTCTTGTAGGGCCAATACCTGGTGTTGGATGGCGTCAGGATAGGGCACAAAGGCATGGGCAATGGCACCACACCAGTGCTGTTGTTGGGTGCGGATCAAGACCGCATCGACACCGTCTAAGCTGGTGCCCGACATGAGGCCAATATAGTATTCGTATTCGGAAACCGACAGCGTTGCCGTAGCCATGAAGCGCTCCTTGATGGGGTTGACCCTGATTATACTATCAGCTGACACACAAAACGCGCCCTATAGGCGCGTTTCTGGATAAAAGCATAAATTACTCTTGTGGGGCGGCTTCTGCGGCAGAGGCATCGCCTTCGGCTGCTTCTTCGCCTTCTTCCACGATAGGGGGGGCGGTGAAGTTGGCCCCAGCGCTGTTGGCCATGTAGGCTACGGCACGCGCCACTTCGTCGTCGGTAAGGTCAGAGCGACCGCCACGAGCCGGCATGGTGTCATTCATAAAGCCGTTAATCGCGTGGTCCAGCAACATGGTGTACCCTTTGGCAATGCGTGGGCCCCATTGGTCGGGATGGTTAAACTTGGGCGAGTTGGCCACAACAGAGTCTTCCGCATGACACTGGATGCAGACTTTGTTGAACACGAGCTCACCGCTGCGTTGACCCGCAGGGACGCCGTCGCCTAAGACAATATTGCCTGTTGGTTTAATGCGTGAGCTCACGGCTTCTTTGGTCATTTCGTCAAAGTCGCTGTGAAAACCGGAGGTGGCCAAACTCACCAATAAATACAAAAAGCCAAGAATGATGACAATGCCACCGATTAACGTCGCAGCTGCAGAACCGGTAGTGTGTTTTCTAGAGGTGTTCATTTTATATATTGCCTCGCCTGAAAAGGGTAAACGTAGGGTAATAGAATGCCAAGATTATACTTAAAAGGCCCCATCTTTCCAATCTTAAACTTTGGCCTGCCTCAAATTAAGGTGGATTAAATCAAAAAAGAAGGGCGTTGTTAAGGTGTTAGCGTGTTTATCCGCTTGGCTAATGCTTGTGTTCGTGTTCATTTTATCGCATTTGTTTCCCCTTTTGGGGCTTATGTGTCTTTACAAGCGGGTATGAGATACGCTAATCTATGCGCCATAGTGAGTTTACGCACCCATAGCTCAGTTGGAAGAGCGTCAGTTTCCGAAGCTGGAGGTCACAGGTTCGATCCCTGTTGGGTGCGCCACTAGCCTAAACCACACGTTGCCTGTTTGTTCAGCAGCGTGTTTTTTTGTGCCTGTAGCCTAGGCTGCGCCCAAAAAAAGGCCCCAAGCAGAACTTGGGGCAAATATCAGCATGAGTCAGGAAACAAGGTAAAACTTAGTGGAACTGCTCTTCTTCGGTAGAACCGGTCAGGGCGGTGACGCTAGAGGTGCCGCCTTGAATCACGGTGGTCACCTGGTCAAAGTAGCCCGTACCCACTTCTTGCTGGTGGGACACAAAGGTGTACCCACGGTCACGCGCAGCAAATTCAGGTTCTTGAACCTTCTCAACATAGGCAGACATGCCACGATCGGCGTAGTCCTGAGCCAAATCGAACATGTTGTACCACATGTTGTGAATGCCGGCTAAGGTAATGAACTGGTATTTATAGCCCATTGCGCCTAGCTCGCGTTGGAATTTCGCAATGGTGGCGTCGTCCAGATTTTTCTTCCAGTTAAACGAAGGAGAACAGTTGTAGGCCAGCAGTTTGCCTGGGAATTGCTTGTGGATGGCTTCGGCAAACTGACGGGCAAATTCTAAGTCAGGGGTGCCGGTTTCACACCAGATCAAATCAGCGTAAGGGGCATAGGCCAAGCCGCGTGAAATGGCCTGATCCAGACCATTTTTGGTGCGGTAAAAGCCTTCTGCCGTGCGTTCGCCGGTGCAAAAAGGGGCATCGTTAGGGTCAACGTCTGAGGTCAGCAAGTCTGCCGCTTCGGCATCGGTACGCGCCAAAATCAGGGTGGGCGTGCCCATCACGTCGGCCGCCAAGCGCGCCGAAATCAATTTTTGTACGGCTTCTTGCGTCGGCACCAATACTTTGCCGCCCATGTGGCCACATTTTTTCACCGAGGCCAGTTGGTCTTCAAAGTGCACCCCGGCCGCGCCGGCTTTAATCATCGCCTTCATCAGTTCAAACGAGTTCAGCACGCCGCCAAAACCGGCTTCGGCATCGGCCACAATCGGCGCGAAGTAGTCGGTATAGCCTGGGTCGCCTGCGTCCAAACCTCTGGCGTGTTGGATTTCATCCGCACGGGTAAAGGTGTTGTTGATGCGTGACACCACGTCAGGCACCGAGTTAACTGGGTATAAAGATTGGTCTGGGTACATGCCCATGTAGGCATTGTTGTCGGCCGCAACCTGCCAGCCAGACAGGTAAATGGCTTTGATGCCGGCCTTAACCTGTTGCATGGCTTGGCCACCGGTCAGGGCGCCCAAACAGTTGATGAACGGTTCGTCATGAACCAAGTTCCATAGCTTCTTGGCACCGTGTAGGGCCAGGCTGTGTTCTACGTTGATAGAGCCTCTTAGGCGTTCTACATCAGCGGCGGTGTAACCACGTTTGATGCCTTTCCAGCGAGGGTTTTCTTGCCAATCTTTTTCGATGGCGGCGATGCGTTCTGCACGATTAGACATACGGGGATTTCCTTTGTTCTAGTTAGATTTTGGATTCTGCGAAATCGCCATGCTTTGGCCGGTGCGGCGTTGGCCTTGCCTTGGCGATGTGAAAATTTAACCATGTTTTCGACAGGGTAGCCAGCCCAATGAGGGCAAGCATCTCTAGGGTAAACGGTCTAATTTTCAATTGCTTACTGGTGGGTTCGGTTTCGAGTTTCGGGTTTGTTGTTAAATGTTCTTTTGCGTTTTTTTTAACAAAAATACGTGTTGCGAAGAGAATATTTTACTGGCCAATATAGGCCGTATTTAGGCCGGTAAGTGAGGCGTGCCTAGGCGAGGGTGGCTGCGATGGCGAGAGTGGCCCATGTTGCTTTTCGTTGTCACAAAAGGAATTCATGTTGTTTTGGTTAATCTGTTGTATTTTGGCGAATAATTTTTGAAATCGGGCGAGAAATCACAAAACAGCCCGCCATATGGGCGGGCGGGCTGTCAATAGGGGAATGAATTAACGCTGGGTAGGGGGCAGACGGGGGAAGCGGCCGGTTTCGGGATAGGGATAAAAGTCTTCGATGAGGCCGGCCAAAATACGGTCTTTCTTGCCTTGCCAGAACTGGGGGGTGAGCAGGTCTCTATGGTGTTTTAAGAACACCTGACGCACGTCGGGCTCGCCCAGCAAAAAGGGGCCGAACTCCTCGGGGAAGACGTCACCTTTGTTGACGGGGTACCAGACCTCGCTGGACAGCTCGTATTCCGGATTGGGCGCTACGGGAATGGCGCGGAACTGGCAGTCGGTCATGTATTCAATTTCATCGTAATCATAAAAAATCACGCGCCCATAGCGGGTCATGCCAAAGTTTTTGTACAGCATGTCGCCCGGGAAGATGTTGGCCGAGGCGAGTTCTTTCAAGGCGTTGCCGTATTCGATGATGGCGTTGTCTTTGTCGGCTTGCTGGGCGCTTTGCATGAAGAGGTTGAGCGGTTTGAGGCGACGCTCGATATAGA
>JAGNPU010000097.1 GCA_017989485.1 Neisseriaceae bacterium | reverse complement strand
GCGGCCACGAGCTCTGGCACGGCGGTGAATAGGTCGGCCACCAGGCCATAATCGGCGACGTTGAAAATCGGTGCATCAGGGTCTTTGTTAATCGCCACAATCACCTTGCTGTCCTGCATGCCGGCGATGTGCTGAATCGCACCGGACACGCCGATGGCAAAGTACAGCTCAGGCGCCACGATTTTACCGGTTTGGCCAACTTGGTAATCGTTCGGGGCATAGCCTGCGTCGACGGCGGCGCGAGAGGCACCGATGGCGGCGCCTAGGGTATCGGCCAACGGCGTCAACACGCTGTCAAACTGATCTTTGCTTTGCAAGGCACGGCCACCGCTGACGATGACGCGGGCCTGAGTCAATTCAGGGCGATCAGACTTGGTCAATTCACGGCTGACAAAGCGGCTCAGGTTTTGCGCCGGGGTGGCGGTGACTTCGGCCACTTCGGCGTTGCCACCGGTGGTTGCCGCGGCATCAAATGCGGTGGCGCGGATGGTCAAGACCAGCTTGGCTTCTTCTGAACGCACGGTTTCGAAGGCATTGCCTGCGTAAATAGGGCGCTCAAAGGTTTGGCCGTCGACGATTTTGGTCAAATCAGAGATTTGTGAGGCGTCGAGTAAGGCGGCCACGCGCGGCATCACGTTTTTGCCAAACACCGTGGCGGTGGCGGCAAAGTATTGATAGTCACCGGCCAGGCTCACGATTAAAGGCGCCAGCTCTTCTGGCAACTGATGGCCCAAATGCTCGGCATTGGCCACCAACACCTTGTGTACGCCGGCCACGGCTTTGGCCTGGGCCACGACGGCGTCGTTGCCCGTTCCGGCCACCAATACGTGGACATCCCCCAGCTTGGCTGCTGCCGTCACCGCATGTAGGGTGGCAGGCGAAAGCGCCTGGTTGTCGTGTTCTGCAATAATTAATGTGGTCATGTTGGGCTCCTTAAATCACTTTGGCTTCAGTTTTGAGTTTGGCCACCAGTTCGGCGACGTCGGCCACTTTAATGCCGGCACTGCGCGCTTGTGGTTCGGCGACTTTTTGCACGCTTAAGCGGACTTTGGTGTCGATGCCTAAGCTGGCTAAGTCTACTTTGTCCAAAGGTTTTTTCTTGGCTTGCATGATGTTGGGCAGCTTCACGTAGCGTGGCTCATTCAGACGTAAGTCGGTGCTCAATACGCAAGGCAGGTTCAGGCTTAGGGTTTCTAAACCCCCGTCGATTTCGCGCGAGATCACCACTTCACCGTCTTTGAGCTCAACGCTGCTGATGAAGGTGCCTTGTGGGGCGTTTAACAACGCCGCCAACATTTGTGCGGTTTGGTTGGCGTCGTTGTCAATGGCCTGTTTGCCCAATAGGCATAGGTCAGGCTGTTCGGTTTTGACAAGGGCGGCCAAGATTTTGGCCACGGCCAAAGGCTCGATCACATCGTTGGTTTCAACGTGGAGGGCGCGGTCTGCGCCCATGGCCAAGGCGGTTCTTAAGGTCTCTTCACACTGTTTCACGCCTATGGACACGACAACGACTTCTGACAATTTGCCGGCTTCTTTTAAACGAACGGCTTCTTCCACCGCGATTTCGTCAAAGGGATTGATCGACATTTTGACGTTGGCAATATCGACATCACTGCCGTCGGCTTTCACGCGTACTTTAACGTTGTAATCCACAACGCGTTTGACTGCGACTAATGCTTTCATAAGGCTCCTTTTATAGCTGTTGTCTCTATTTGAATAATGGGATAAGAACCGTTGTGCTTATTTTTTGGCAAAATCTTATCAAAACAAAAGGTTAAACACAAATGGCGCAACGAAATTAATTCTCTTGCTTATTATGGTCGTTTTACGAAGACTTGTACACCCAGTGCCCTCTTCATCAGGGCATAGAAGCCATACTGGGGCTGATTTAAGTCAATCATCACCAGGGTAACTGCCGAACGTCAGGCCCGGCTGAAGGGGCCGGCGCGCAGGCCCTACATTGACGTATGTTCTAGGCTCTACTATGATCGTCGACCCAGCAACCCACAGTATTGATTTGACATAAATGTTATTAAGCTTGTTGTACCTCGTCGGCATTACCGCTGAAGCCATGACGGGGGCCTTGGCCGCCGGCCAGCGCAAAATGGATTTGTTTGGCGTCATCATCATTGCCTCGGTGACCGCCATTGGCGGCGGCACGGTGCGGGATGTCTTATTGGGTCATTACCCCTTAGGCTGGGTGGCCAAGCCACAATACATTGTGGTGGTGGCCGTGGCGGCCTTGGTCACCATCGTGGTGGCGCCGTTGATGAAGCATTTAAGGCGTTTGTTTTTGATTTTGGATGCGATCGGGCTGATTGTGTTTGCCATTATTGGCACTCAAGTGGCCTTAGACATGGGCTATAGCGTGATTATTGCCGCCATTGCCGCCGTGATCACCGGTGTGTTCGGCGGCGTTTTGCGCGACCTATTGTGTCATCGCCTGCCCTTGGTGTTTCAAAAAGAGCTGTATGCGGGCGTGGCGTTTGCCGTGGCCTGGCTATACATAGGCTTACAGTACACCGGCTTGGCCATGCACTGGGTGATTTGGGTGACCTTGGCCCTCGGCCTGAGCGCACGGCTGCTGGCATTGCGCTTCGGCCTCGGTCTGCCGGTGTTTCACTATGAGCACATGGGGCATTAGGCTTGAGTGGTTAAGGCATATTGATTTTGGGCAGGGCAAGGTGGTAGCGGTAGGCCAAAAACCGTACCGTCAGGCCGCCGATGAACACCATATTCATGGTCATGGCGTTGAGCCAGCCGATGGTGTCCAGTAAATACAGCGACAGGCTCACCAAAACGGCGATGGAGCCATAGAAGTCCTGATGCAGAATCACGGGGATGTCGTTGACCAGCACGTCGCGCACCATGCCACCGCCTACGGCGGTGACAAAACCAAGCAAAATCACCCCAAACAGGTTGAGTTCCAGCAATAGGCCAACCTGAGCGCCGGTGATGCTGAACGCCACCAGGCCGATGGAGTCGGCCAGCAAAAACAGGCCAGCCCGCAGGCGACGGGCCTTGAGGTCGAGATGAAGCAAGGTTTTGATGACGAATAGGGTCGCCATAATGGCGATGAGCGACGTGTTGTCGGCAAACACCACGGGCAGGCGGCTGACCATGACGTCACGAATCATGCCGCCGCCAATGGCGGTCAGCAAGGCCAATACCAGCACGCCCAGCCAATCAAGCTGTTTGCGGACCCCGACCAAAAACCCCGAGAGGGTAAAGGCGATGGTGCCGATGACGGAAATGATTTCCATCATGATGAAGTAAATATTGCTCACGGCATGTTCTCCAGCCATAAATAAGCCCACTTCTTGGGGTAAAAAGTGGGCCTAGAGGGGGGACGACGTTAAAACAGGTTGTCGATGTTTTCTGCCGCCGCTTTTTTGGTGGCTGGCTTGGCCTGGGCTTCTTTTTGTTTTTTCTTCACTAGCTCGTTAATCGGGTCGCGCTCTTTCGGCGTGTTGGTGGCCTTTTGGGCGGTGCCGGCATCCTGTTGTGGCATCAGCGGCGCCGGCGTTGGGGTGGTGGCCACCTGTTGGCCGCCATCGCCTGGCGTCAACAGGCCATCTTGTGCCGCCTGCTTGGCCTTAAAGGCGTCATTAATGCTTTCGCCAGGGGTAAACGTCGGCACGACGTCTTTGGCCCCGTGAGGCAACAGAATTTCGACCTGGTCGTCGCTGCCCTGCTGGGCGCTGAGGTCGGCAGCGGCCTCTTCTCTAGGCATTTGAATCAGCAGGTACACTATGGTGATGACCACGGCAGCCACCGCCAGCAGAAACAGTTTGAACAACCAACCCATTCTTTTTTTGACGGGCGCCGCCGCATGCGCGGGCGACTGCAGCGTTTGGATGTCTTTTTGCGCGCCCTGTACGTCGAGGGCGTTGCCTGAGAGCAGCTTGGTTTTGAGTTGGGCAAAACGATGTTCGCCAATGGCGCCCTGCTGGCGTAAGGCCTGCAGCTGCATCAAATACACAGAATGCTCGGTAGTTGTTTGGTGTTCAGACACGGGTGTATCCCTCAAATTAGCAATAAATTGGCCACGACATTTTTGAAACACAGTATTATGACACAGCTTTGTCGCTAAGTCTTGATATGTGTGCTTTTTACATTATTAATCATACTCTTATAATTGTGGGCATGGCAAGGCAGACAAGGCGGGTTGGGACGGAGATAAAGGCCCAAAACAGGAATGCCACAGTTTGCCGAAAGTTGACCTTCAGGGTAGACACGGTGAGGTTTTTGTCGGTATAACCGTAGGCAACACACCGCATTCAGCACAATGGAGACAGTATGAGTTCGCACCCGCAATCTGATTTCGCTTTGGCCACCCAGCTGGCGCACATGGGCACCGCGCCCAGCGACCAATATGGGTTTGTGAATACCCCTATATACCGGGGTTCCACCGTGGTTTATCCCGATTACCAGCATTTAAAAGAACGCGACATGCCGTTTGGCTACGGCACCGACGGTACGCCGACGATTAAGGCTTTAGAAGACGCATGGACGACGCTGTCCGGCGCCGCCGGTACGGTGATTTCGCCCTCAGGCTTGGGCTCGATTAGCCTGGCGTTGTTGAGCGTGGTGCACGCCGGCGACCATATATTGATGACGGATTCGGCCTATCGGCCCACCCGAACCTTGTGTGAAGGCATGCTCAAGCGTTTGGGCGTGACCACCAGCTATTACGACCCAACCCTAGGCGCCGACATAGCCGCCCTGATTCAGCCAAATACGCGGGTGATTTTCACCGAATCGCCGGGCTCTCAGTCCTTAGAAATTCAAGACATTCCCGCGATTGTGGCGGTGGCCAAGGCGCACAACATCATCACCATGATGGACAATACCTGGGCCACGCCCATCTTCTTTAAGGCTCACGACCACGGCATCGACATGGTGATTGAGGCGGGCACCAAGTATTTAAGCGGCCATTCCGATTTGTTAATGGGCCTGGTGTCGGCCAATGCGGCCACCTGGCCGGCGCTGCGCCAAACCTATGACGCGATGGCCATGTGCCCAGGCCCGGAAGACTGTTTCTTGGCCTTGCGCGGCTTGCGCACCCTGCATTTGCGGCTTAAAGAAGCCGAAAAACAGGGCTTGGCCATGGCCAAATGGTTGCAGGCTCGCCCGGAAGTGGCCCAAGTGCTGCACCCGGCCTTGCCCGACTGTCCCGGCCATGACTTATGGAAACGTGATTTCTTAGGCTCGTCAGGCCTGTTCTCGATGATTTTAAAACCCGGCCAAACCGAGCAGGATTTGGCGGCGTTTTTGAATGGCCTGCGGCTGTTCCGTATGGGCTTTTCATGGGGCGGCTATGAAAGCCTGATCATTCCTTTTGACTGTAAGCCTTACCGTACCGCCACGGCGTGGCAGCCGGGCGGCATTGCCCTGCGCCTGCAAATTGGTTTGGAGGCGATTGAAGACTTACAGGCCGATTTGGCGGCGGCGTTTGCACGCCTGAGTTAGGGGCGGCGTTAAAAAACCCCGCCTTAGGCGGGTTTTTTTGTGGACACACAGTTTTGCAGCGTTGCGTCCATGGCGGCCTGTAACCAGGCCAAGAGCTGTTGTTTTCTCGGGTCGGCGTTAATGGGGGTCGCCGACAGCAAGTAGTATTCAGAGCCATCGGCAATAAAGCCGTGGGGGGCATGGAGCCAGCCTTGCTGTAATTCGGCCTCGACCATATAGGCCGACGCCATGGCGGCGCCCATGCCGGCGGTTGCGGCCTGTAGCGACAGGTAAAAGTGCTCAAAATAATGGTTGGCCGGTGGGGGAGTATGCTGCTGAGCGCTGTGTTGTTGCCACATTGCCCAGGCGTGGGCGCGGGTACGGGTGTGCAGTAGAGGCAGGGCGCCCAAGCTGGGCTGCTTGGCGACGGGGCCCATCCATTCATCCGCCACTTTAATGGCGTCTATGTGGGCAGGCCAGGCAAAGTCATGTCGTCTTAACGCCACGTCTATGCCCTGTTGTTGAAAATTAAGCGGGCCACCCGCCGCCAAAATCACCAGGCCTAGGTCTGGGTAGGCGGCCTTAACGTCGGCGAGGCGAGGGATTAACCACTTCATGGCCAGCGTGGGCTCACACGAAATCACCAAGTCTTTTCGGGCGGATAGGCTGATGCGATCAAAGCAGTCGTTTAATAATGGAAAGACCTGGGCGCAGGTGTGCTGAAGCGCCATGCCAGCAGGGGTGAGGATTAGCTGTCGGTGTTGACGATAAAACAGCGCCACCCCCAGTTCTGCCTCCAGCTGCTTAATCTGTTTACTGATGGCGCCGTGGGTCACGTGGAGTTGGGTGCTGGCGGCCACCAGAGAGCCAGATAGGGTGACCTGATGGAAAAACCGCAGCGCATGCAAAGAAGGTCGGTTCATCTGTTCCTTTTGCTCACACAAGAGTGGGCTTAAAAATCGATTTTTAAGCCTGTCGATGTGGGCGACAATAGGCCGTGATTGACTCAATGATTAGGTTTTCGGTTATGAAATGCTTGTTAATGAATGATAGAACGGTGGGGGCTTGCCTGCAAGCCGTTTGTATTTGTGTGTGTTTTTCGCCCCTCAAAAGGCTGAGCCATGAGGAGGGTTTATGAATGAGCTCATGGCCGTTGTTGGCATTACCCTGCTGGCGGTCATTAGCCCGGGCGCAGATTTTGCCATGGTGACTCGCAATAGCTATGTGTACGGTCGTGATCGAGGGCTTTGGACGGCGTTGGGGATTGCCTCTGGCGTGTGGGTGCATGTGGCCTATACGGTGTTTGGGGTCAGCCTATTGCTGCTACAGGCGCCGTGGTTGTTGCAGGGCTTAAAAGTCATCGGCGCCGGTTATTTACTGTTTATTGGTTGGCAAACGTTGACGCAACCGGCCGTGGCGGTG
>JAGNPU010000096.1 GCA_017989485.1 Neisseriaceae bacterium | reverse complement strand
CGGCTGAAGCTGCGGATGCCTCGACCATTTTCTACAACGCGGCCGGTATGACCAAGTTGGACGGGACCAATATTTCGGGCACCCTCAACATCATTATGCCGAACGTGAAGTACAAAAATGCAAAAGGCAGTTACATGATGGGCCAAGAGATTGAGGGTGATACCTCTGGCCGCATCACCAAGCGCGCCATTGCCGTACCGCATGGTTACATCAGCCATCAACTAAATGATCAATGGTATGCCGGTTTGGGGATTTACGTGCCGTTTGCGTCTGCAACGGAATACACACGTGAGTCAGTGTTGCGTTACAACGTCAACAAAACCAACCTGACGTCCATCGACATTAACCCAACGATAGCCTACAAGATTAACCCAAGTCACTCTGTGGCGGCCGGTATTATTGCTCAGTATTCCAGCGCAGAGTTGCGTCAGTTTGCTGACTTTGGCACGCCGCTGGCCGGTCGGCTTGCAGGCACACCTTGGGAAGGTGCGGTTAAGCCCGGTAGTGCAGATGGTCTTGCTGACATTAAGGGCCACGATTGGGGTTTTGGTTATAACTTGGCTTGGATGTGGGATGTCAACAGCGACCTTACCGTGGGTGCGAACTATCGTTCTAAAATCAAGCACACGGTTAAAGGGGATGCTCGTTGGACACGACCAGATCTTAGCGCTTTAGGCCCTCTAGGCTCTATGTTGGACCAACAGTTGCAGACCATGGGCTACGTGTCTACGGAAGCCAGTGTCAAAATCGTGACGCCTGAGTCACTGTCTATACATGGTATGTACAAAGTTAACCCGCAGTGGAACGTGTTTGGTGACGTGACCTGGACCCGCCACTCTCGCTTTAATGAGTTGGACATTAAATACGACAACTTGAAGGCGGTTGTGGACCCTAGTTCGCCAACGGGTACGGGTGAGTCGGACAAAACCACGCTTAGCCCTAACTGGCGTGACACCTATAAGATTGCTTTGGGTGCGTCCTATCAAGTCACCGAACCATTGCAGCTGCGTTTTGGTGTGGCCTACGATCAATCGCCGGTACGCAGTGCCGATGAGCGCTTGAGCACCATGCCTGACAACGACCGTATTTGGTTCTCTTTGGGGGGCAAATACGACCTCAACAAAAACAGCTCGGTCAACGTGGCCTACAGCTATTTGCACATTAAAAACGCCTCGGCCAACGTCAACGGCTGGTGTGGTGGTGAACAAGCTGGTGCCGGCTCTAAGGGCTGTGTGTCTAGCCGTACCAACGGCAGTGCCGACTACAAGAGCTATGCGCAAATTGTCGGCGTGCAGTACAACTATAAATTCTAACGTATGACTGCGGCGGGCGCCTGGCGCCTGTCGCAGAATGTTTAACTTATTCATAAGAGGTTGCCATGTCACAAGGAAAATTTGTGGTAAGAAAAGTCGCCGTATTGGGCGCAGGGGTGATGGGTGCACAAATTGCGGCGCATTTAGCCAACGCAAAAGTGCCGACGATTTTGTTTGATTTACCTGCCAAAGAAGGCCCTAAAAACGCCATTGTGGACAAAGCCTTGGCCGGTTTGAAAAAACTCAAGCCCGCACCTTTGGCCAATAAAGCCGCCATTCGCTACATACAGGCAGCCAACTATGAAGATGATTTGGCCCTGTTGGGTGAGTGTGATTTGGTGATTGAAGCGGTTGCGGAACGCTTAGACATTAAAGAAAGCGTGTACACGCAGGTGGCGCCTCATTTGGGCGCACAAACCATTTTTGCGTCCAATACCTCGGGTTTGTCGATTGAAACCTTGGGCGAGCGCTTTCCTCAGGCATTAAAATCACGCTTTTGCGGCGTGCATTTCTTTAATCCGCCGCGCTATATGCACCTGGTGGAGCTGATTGCCTGTCAAGAAACCGACAAAAAAGTATTAGACGATTTAGAACGCTTCTTGGTGAGCGTGTTGGGCAAGGGCGTGGTTCATGCGAATGACACCCCTAACTTTATTGCCAACCGCATCGGTGTGTTTTCGCTATTGGCCACCATGCACAATGCCAATAAGTATGGTTTACGCTTCGACGTGGTCGATGATTTAACCGGCAAGCGCTTAGGTCGTCCTAAGTCTGCCACCTTCCGTACCGCTGACGTGGTGGGTTTGGATACCTTTGGCCACGTGGCCAAAACCATGGAAGATAATTTACAGAATGACGCCTGGCATGCATTGTTTACGCTGCCTGAATGGTTTACTGGACTCGTGGCCAGCGGTGCTTTGGGCGCCAAAACCAAGGCCGGCATCTTCAAAAAAGAAGGCAAGCGCATTTTCATGTTTGACCCTGCGAGCCAAGAGTATGTGCCTTCGACTGGCCGTGCCGACGACGCCGTGGTGGAGCTGTTGAAAATCAAGAATCCGAATGAGCGCCTGGCCGCCCTGCGTGGCAGCGATCATCCACAAGCACAATTTATTTGGGCCTGCTTCCGTGACGTGTTCCATTACATCGCCGTGAACGCCAAAGACATTGCTGACAATGCCCGCGACATCGATTTTGCGATACGTTGGGGCTTTGGTTGGGACATGGGCCCATTTGAAACCTGGCAGGCTGCAGGCTGGGCCGACGTGGCCAAGTGGATAGCCGAAGACATTGCCAAAGGGGACACCATTGTGGCCGAGCCGTTGCCAACCTGGGCCACCGACGCCGCCCGCACAGGCGTGCACGACGATGCCGGTTCTTATCAGTTTGTGACCGGCAAGCAGGCGCCCCGTTCTGCCCTCGACGTGTACCAACGTCAATATGTGCCCGCACCACTGGTGGGCGAAACGCCTAAAGTATTGGGAACCACCGTGTTTGAAACCGACGCCGTGCGTGGTTTTACCGTGGACAATGACATTTTAGTGGTCAGCATCAAAACCAAAATGCACGCCGTCAGCAGCGACGTACTGGCGGGCATTAATCAGGCCATTGACGTGGCCGAAGCACAATACCGCGGCGTGGTGATTTGGGCTGAAGACGCACCGTTTTCGGTGGGGGCCGACCTTAAGTCGATGATGCCCGCGTTTGCCAGCGGCGACTTTGCCGCCATTGAAAACATGATTCAGTCTTTCCAAAACACCTCAATGCGCCTGCGCTATTGCCAAGTGCCCACGGTGGCTGCGGTTCAAGGCTTTGCCTTTGGCGGTGGCTGTGAGTTTGTGTTGCATTGCGACCGCACCGTGGCCGCCTTAGAGTCTTATATTGGTCTGGTTGAAGTGGGTGTGGGCCTGGTGCCCGGTGCCGGCGGCTGTAAAGAGTTTGCGCTGCGCGCGGCCCAAGCCAATACCGGTGATTTATTGGCCGCCTTGAGCGACCGCTTTACCAATATTGCCATGGCCAAAGTGGCCACCAGCGCACAAGAAGCGGTGGAAATGGGGTATTTGCGTGACAGTGACATCGTGGTGTTTAACGCCTATGAATTGCTGCACGTTGCCTTGGGTCAAGCCAAAGCCTTGGCCGATGCGGGCTATCGCCCAGCCATGCCGCAGGTGTTTAAAGTGGCCGGCCGTACGGGTGCGGCCTCGATTAAAGGCCAGTTATTGAATATGCAAGTGGGTGGGTTTATCAGTGAGTACGACATGCACATTGGCAGTGAAGTCGCCACCATCATGACCGGTGGGGAAGTGGATGCCGGCACTGAGGTCGATGAGCAATGGTTATTGACGCTAGAGCGCAAAGCCTTTGTCCGTCTGCTGCAAAATGAAAAAACCCAAGACCGCATTGCCAACATGTTGACCACTGGCAAACCTTTGCGTAACTAATGCCATTGATTCGGAGAAGAATATGAAACAATTACAAGATGCTTATATCGTTGCGGCCACGCGTACCCCAGTGGGCAAAGCCCCGCGTGGGATGTTGCGTACCACGCGCCCTGACGACATGCTGGCCCATGTGATCCGTGCCGTTGTGGCCCAGGTGCCAGGCCTAGACCCTAGCCGCATTGAAGACTGCGTGGTCGGCTGTGCCTTTCCTGAGGCCGAACAAGGCCTCAACATGGCGCGTATTTCAGCACTGTTGGCGGGCTTGCCGCACACCGTAGGCGGCATCACCATTAACCGCTATTGCTCTAGCGGCCTGAACGCCTTGCAAATTGCGGCCGACCGCATTCGTACCGGCGAAGCCGAAGTGATGATTGCGGCAGGCGCCGAGTCGATGTCCATGATTCCCATGATGGGCAATAAAGTGGCTTTGAATCCAGAAGTGTTTGCCAAAGACGAAAACTTAGGCATTGCCTATGGCATGGGCTTGACCGCCGAGCAAGTGGCCAATCAGTGGGGCATTGGCCGTGAAGCCCAGGACGCATTTGCGCTGGAAAGCCATAAGCGTGCTTTAAGCGCCATCGAGCGCGGCGCGTTTAAGGCCGAAATCAGCCCGATTGAGGCGCATTACCGTGGCGTCGATCTGTCGACGCATGAGGCTTTTGACAAGGTGAAAATGCTGGACACCGATGAAGGCCCACGTTTGGACACCACCCTAGAAGGTTTGGCCAAGCTGCGCACCGTGTTTGCGGCCAAGGGCTCTGTGACCGCGGGCAATAGCTCGCAAATGTCTGATGGCGCCGGCGCATTGCTGGTGGTGTCTGAGAAGATTTTGAAGGAATACAACCTTACGCCCATCGCCCGCTATGAAGGCTTTGCAGTGAAGGGCGTGCCACCTGAAATCATGGGTATTGGGCCTAAAGAAGCCATCCCTGCCGTCTTGAAAACCACGGGCAAAACCATGGCCGACATCAAGTGGTTGGAGCTGAATGAAGCCTTTGCGGCGCAAGCCCTGGCCGTGATGCAGGATTTGAACCTAGACCCTGCCATCACCAACCCTAACGGAGGCGCTATTGCCCTGGGCCACCCCTTGGGCGCCACCGGTGCGATTCGTTTGGCCACGGTCATTCACGGCATGCGTACGCGTGGTGAAACCGGCTACGGCATGGTGTCTATGTGTATTGGGACCGGCATGGGCGCAGCGGGCATTATTGAAGTGTTGTAAGGCTTTGACAGCGTAACGCCCGCCAACCCCATGTTCGCATGGGGTTTTTTTGTGCCCATTAGGCGTGCTGTTGAAAATCAATGCCCGCAGAGCGGGGTGGACATAATCTGCTGTTCCTGGCCTGCCCCAAGGGCTTAGAATAAGAGCGGTCGATTTTTTAAATATTTTGTGCCAGATAGATGGCAAATGGGTTTGAGGGGCAGACGACATGGATTTGAACTGGCAGCAACAGCTGATGGAAAGCGCGTGGTGGCTCATACGCGTGTTTGTCGTGGCCATTGTGGCGACGGGTGGGGTGGGGGCGGTGCTGATGCGAACGACGGCATGGGGGCGTCAGTTTTGGTCTTTGGCCTCGCCCTATTTAAACCCTAAGCGCAGCTGGCGGCCGTTGCTGTTGCTGCTGGCCTTGTTGGCGCTGGCGCTACTGGCCGTGCGCATGACGGTGCTGTTTTCATTTTGGTATAACGGTTTTTACAGCGCTTTGCAGCAGTTGGACTTGGCCGCCTTCTGGTATTTTTTAGGGGTGTTTGCGGTGTTGGCCAGCATTCATGTGGTGAGGGCGCTAGTAGACAGCTATGCCGGCCAGGCTTTTGATATCCATTGGCGGGTGTGGCTGAATGAGCGCCTCACTCAGGATTGGTTGGGCGAAGGGGCCTACTATCGAGGACGCTTTCTGGATGAGCCCATTGACAACCCCGACCAGCGCATCGAGCAAGACATTGCCCTGTTTGTGACGGGGTCGCGCACGCTGATTTTGGGGGCGCTGAGCGCCGTTGTGTCCTTGGTGGCGTTTACCTTAATCTTATGGGATTTGTCTGGTCCGCTGACGGTGGCCGGCGTGGTGGTGCCTCGGGCGATGGTGTTTATCGTCTACCTGTACGTGATTGTGGCCACTTGGATTGCGTTTAAGGTAGGCCATCCGTTAATCCACCTGAACTATATGGCAGAGCGGCTGACCGCCAACTTTCGTTATGCCTTGGTGCGGCTGCGGGAAAATGCAGAAAACGTGGCCTTTTATCAGGGTGAAGCGGCGGAGTCGCAGCGATTAAGCCAGCGTTTTGGGGCCTATATTGCCAACGCCTGGGCGCGGGTGTATCGCGGGCTGAAGCTGGATGGGTTTAACCTGCTGGTCAGTCAAATGGCCGTGGTCTTTCCCTTTATGCTGCAAGCGCCGCGCTTTTTTAGCGGCGCCATCAAGCTGGGCGACGTGATGCAAACCGCCCAGGCGTTTGGCCAGGTGCAAGACGCCCTGTCGTTTTTCCGCAGCGCCTACAGCAATTTTGCCCAATATCGGGCCACCTTAGACCGGCTCAGTGGGTTTTTGGTGGTCAATGAGGCGGCGCGGGCCTTGCCTACATTGCAAATAGACGCCTGCCCACAGGGCTTAAGCATCGATCAGGTCAGCGTGCAGCGGCCTGATGGGGGCGTGCTGTTGCAGGGGCTGACGATGGCCTTGGCGCAGGGGCAAACCGTGTTGATCAGAGGGCCATCGGGCAGCGGCAAGACGACCTTGCTGCGTGCTCTGGCCGGGCTGTGGCCTCATGCCCAAGGGCGGGTGTGTCGGCCGCTAGGTCATGAGGCCTTATTCTTGTCGCAGCGGCCCTATTTGCCCTTGGGCGATTTACGCAGCGCCATCGCCTACCCCAGCCAGGCCGCCATCAGCGATGCGCGTCTGACGGCGGCATTAAGCCTGGTCAGCCTAGGGCATTTAGGCGTCCGCTTGGACGAGGTGGCTGACTGGGGCCATATTTTGTCTATTGGCGAGCAACAACGGGTGGCGTTTGCCCGCGTGCTCTACAACCAGCCGAGCATAGTGTTTTTGGACGAAGCCACTTCGGCCACCGACGAGGGCTTGGAACACGCCTTGTACACACTGTTGCGGACAGAATTGCCCCAGGCCATTTTGGTGAG
>JAGNPU010000095.1 GCA_017989485.1 Neisseriaceae bacterium | reverse complement strand
CCGCCCGAAAGCTAGAAAAATCATGCTCGCCCAACAGCACATCCGCAGCAGCCTGCATGGCGTCGATGGCCAGCTCATAGTGGGTCCAGCCCACTTTCCCCGCCAAAATGGCAGGCCGCGCGGGCGCACTGAGCAAAACGTAGCGATAGCTGCGTTCAAAAGCATCAAAGCGGGCATGAAAATCCTCGGCCACCACCTGGGCGCGCTGCACGCTGATGCCCGCAGGCAGGTGGGCATTCACCCCCCGCACCCAAGCGCTCAGCGGCCGCTCTACGGGCGCATCAAAGTGTACCACCTGCATCAAGGCATGCACACCGGTATCGGTTCTGCCTGCGGCAATCACCCCAACGGGTTGATCACACACCTGCGCCAAGGCATGCTCTAAGGCCGCCTGCACCGTCGGCACACCGCTTTTTTGCTTTTGCCACCCATTAAACCACCGGCCATCATACTCTAAGCCTAACGCCACTCTTGCCAATGAAACACTCCTTAAAAACGCGGCCCAACAGCAGCCATACAGCACCTTGCGGTCAGCTTACAGCCCATAATCACAGCAGATTAAACTTGAACTTTTTATCTAAAGAAGGTACAAACTAAGCTTATTGTACTTTATGAAGCCCGCGCGACCCATGAAAATATTTGCCGACTTTTTGGCCCTCATCCTGTTTTTCCTCACCTATTGGTACACCAAAGATGTCCGCCTCGCCACCGCAGTGGCCGTGGTTATTGGCGTCTTACAAGCTGGATACAACTGGTTTAAGTACAAAAAACTTGAGACCATGCAGTGGATTAGCCTAGGCCTGATTGTGGTATTTGGTGGCGCCACCATTATTTTGAACAACCCCGTATTCATCATGTGGAAGCCCACGCTGCTCTTTTGGGCCATGGGCCTGTCGATTTTAATCAGCCACATGGTGGGCAAAAACGGCATCAAACTGCTGCTGGGCAAAGAATTAACCCTGCCTGAATTCGTGTGGTCCAAGCTGGCCTACATCTGGACGGTATTTTTCCTGGCCATGGGCTTGATTAATCTTGCCGTGGCTTATCAATTCAGCTTCGACCAATGGGTTACCTACAAAACATTTGGCTCTATGGGGTTAATGTTGGTGTTTTTTGTTGCACAATCCCTCTATCTGGCCAAATATTTGCCCAAAGACGCTGAGAAATAACCATTCAATTGAATAAACCAAAAGAAAACATGCATAATACAACGGTATTGATTGAACAAAACTTGAAAACGGCACTCTCACCCATATATTTAGACATTATTGATGAGAGCCATTTACACTTGGGTCACGCAGGCAACCAAGGCGGTGGGCACTATGCGGTGATCATCGTCAGCGACGCGTTTAACGGCGTGAGCCGTATTCAACGTCAACGCATCGTTAACGAGCCTCTGTCTGAACTTTTTAAAACCAACCAGATTCATGCCCTGAGCATCAAAGCGCTCACCGCCGATGAATACTTTAGCTAAACCAAAGGACCATTATGAAAAAGACATTAATCAGCCTAACCCTAGCCGGTGCACTATTCTCAGGATCAGTCTTGGCTGCCCCCTTCGTGACCGTGAATGGTCAAGCCATTGATCAAAAAATATTGGACGAACAGGTTAAGGCCGTCAACACCCAAACCCAAGGTAATGTTAAAGACACCCCGGAACTGCGCGAAAATTTAAAAATGCAAATCGTGGCCAATACCTTAATCATTCAAGAAGCCAAGAAATTAGGCCTAGACAAGTCTGCTGAATACAAACAGGTATTTGACAGCGTGGTCGCCGACGCCAAAAAACAGGGCTTAGACAAGAAGCCTGAATACAAACAAGACATTGAAAACATCAAAGAAGAACTGCTGGTTCGCTCTTACATGGCCGACGTGCTGAAAAAGAACCCAGTGACCGACCAAGAAGTGAAAGCCGTTCACAGCGACATCGTGAAAGACTTAACCGGTACGCAAGAAGTCAAGCTTAGCCAAATCATCACCAACAGTGATGCCGATGCCAAAAAAGCACTGACCCAGCTAAACCAGGGCAAAAAATTTGCCGACGTGGCCAAAGCGGTGTCGCTTGACCCTGCGGCCAAAACCACCGGTGGCCTCATCGACACCTACACCAACCTAAAAGAGTTTCAACAGGCTGCGCCAGAAATTTACGCTGCGGTCAACCCTTTAAGCAAAAACGCCTACACAAAGGCACCGGTTAAATTGAACAACGTATACGTCTTGTTCCAAGTAAACGACAAACGCAAAGCGGTTGTGCCTAAGCTTGAAGAAATCAAAGGCCCTTTGACCGGCAGCTTACAGAAACAAAAAATTGATGAGTCTGTACAAGCTTTGTTCGAAAAAGCCAGCATTAAGTAAGCCCCATCAATGCCCCTTATCGGGCAAGGCATATCAATCAAACAGCACACTCTTTCGCCTACATGAAAGCCTGTGCTGTTTTATGTATTCATCGTGAGGACGACCCATGCGCCAAAACATCATCGCCATCAGTGCCCTAAGCCTACTGATGGCCCACGCCTACGCGGCACCGACCGTCTCTGACGCACGCGTCAACGCCGCCGTCAGCCAATACCTCGCCATCAGCAAACTGAGCCAGCCAGAAGAGGCCGTTTCCCCTGCCCAACTGAGCGAATTCAAACAGCAGCTGCGCAATAATTTGAGCACGTCTGACCTACTCAAGGCCGAAGCGCTCAAGCAAGGGCTAGACCAAAAGCCTGCGGTTAAGCTGCGTCATGAAAACGCCACGGCCAATTTCTACGCCAATGCCTGGGTTCGACACATGGCGAGCAACATCACCAATTCAGACACCGAGCTACGTCAGGCTTACCAACAAAAGTTCATCGAACGCAAGATCGGCATCCTGTCTTTCCCTAGCGAAGCCGATGCCAAACAGGCCCTCACCCTAATGCGTAAGGGCCAATCATTTGAAGCACTGGCCCTGGCCCAGCAGCAGCCTGAACCCAGCGGCATCTGGCTGTCACAAAGCCATATGGCCCAGCTGCCAGAAAACATGAGCAGCCTACTCAACACCCTCAGCCCGGGCCAAATCAGCACCCAACCGCTGCCCGTTGACGGCGAGTTTGTGCTGTTCAAAATCCACCGTGAACGCGCCATTGAAGGCAGCAAACCGTTTAAATTCATGAAGGCCGAATTAGACGTCCAACTGCGCCAAGAGAAACTATTAAAAGCCGTTGAAAAGGTTGCCCCATGAAGAAAAAACTCATTACCCTCACCCTCGCGGTGGCCTTGACTGGCTCGGCCATCACCTGGGCCACCCTGCCCGACACCCCGGCGGCAACGCCCAACATCAGCGATGAACGCGTGAGCCTGGCCCTAGACGAACAGCTACAGGCTTATGCCGCCAATGGCCAAATGGTGCCAGAAGAGATGTTGCCTGAGCTGTTTCAACAGGTGCGGGCCGACCTCTTGCAAAAAGAACTCATGATGCAGGCCGCATTCAAGCAGGGCTTAGACCAAACGCCTGAAGTCAAGCTGACTTACGAAAACTTTGAGTCTGAATTCTACGCGGTAGAGCTCCTCAACCAATTGAAACAGGATGCCTCGGTGACCAGTGAAGAGCTGCAGGCCGCCCACAAAAACCTCAGCCGTGAAGTCATTTTCCAGCAGGCACTGTTCCCAACAGAGGCACAGGCGAAAAAAGCCTTGGCCGACCTGAAGGCTGGCAAAACCTTTGACACCTTGCTGCAAGAGCTACAGCAAACCCAACAGAGCACCGAATGGGTGAAAGTCAGCGGCCTGCCTGCCGTGATGAGCCAAATCACCGGCACCTTACAAGCGGGGCAAATCACCGAAGAACCCATTAACCTAAGCAATCAATTCTTATTGGTGAAGCTGACGCAAGAGCGCCAAGACATGAGCATGCCGCCCTTTGAGGCCATTCAAATGCCGTTGGCCAATCGGATTAAAGAAGAAAAAGCCCAGCTACAGGTACAGGCACTGCTCAACGCCGCCAAATAAATCGGCCACGCCTACGCCACACCAACCGCCCGCACGCCGAGGCGGTTTTTTCATGCCTCTGACTAAAAAATAGTGATCAATAAGGCTTGATTTATAAGCACATATCCCCATCTATAGGGGTATGAAAACAACCTCTTTAGGAGAGTCACCTTATGCGTCCTGAAAAATTTACCGCAAAATTTCAGCAAGCCTTACAAGATGCCCAAAGCATGGCGCTGGCCCAAGATCATGGCTTCTTAGAAGCCAGCCACGTCTTGGCCGCGATGTTAGACGATGACGGCAGCAGCACGGCTGCCCTATTGGCCCAATCAGGGGTCAGCGTCAACAAAATTCGCACCAGCTTAAACCATACCCTTAACGCCCTGCCCAAAGTCAGTGGCCAAGGGGGCGAGCTTACGCCTTCGCGCGAGCTGATTAACGTCTTAAACCTAACCGACAAGGCCGCCACCAAGCGCGGCGATGACTATATTGCCAGCGAGCTGTTTGTGTTGGCATTGGTGCAAGAAAATGGCACCACCGGCAAGCTGTTAAAAGAAGCTGGGGCCACCGAGGCCAAAATCAACCAGGCCATTGACGCCATCCGTGGCGGCCAAAAAGTAGACAGCGCCAATGCGGAAGACCAGCGTGAAGCCTTGAAAAAATACACTTTGGACTTAACCGAGCGGGCCCGCCAGGGCAAGATCGACCCGGTGATTGGCCGCGACGATGAAATCCGCCGCGCCATCCAAATTTTACAGCGCCGTACCAAAAACAATCCGGTGTTAATCGGTGAGCCGGGCGTGGGCAAAACCGCCATTGTGGAAGGCTTGGCCCAACGCATCGTCGATGGTGAGGTGCCTGAGAGCCTGCGTCACAAACGCCTATTGGTGTTAGATCTGGCCGCCCTCATCGCCGGGGCCAAATACCGTGGTGAGTTTGAAGAACGCCTCAAAGCGGTCTTAAACGACTTGGCCAAAGACGACGGCAACACCCTGATTTTCATTGATGAGATCCACATGTTGGTGGGCGCAGGCAAAACCGATGGCGCCATGGATGCCGGCAACATGCTGAAACCGGCACTGGCCCGTGGTGAATTACACTGCCTGGGTGCGACCACTTTGGATGAATACCGTCAATACATTGAAAAAGATGCGGCCTTAGAGCGTCGTTTCCAAAAAGTCATGGTAAAAGAGCCCACGGTAGAGGACACGATTGCGATTTTGCGTGGCCTAAAAGAACGCTATGAAATCCACCATGGCGTCGACATTACCGACCCGGCCATTGTGGCGGCCGCAGAATTGTCCAGCCGTTACATTACCGATCGCTTTTTGCCGGATAAGGCCATCGACCTGGTGGACGAAGCGGCCAGCTTGATCAAGATGGAAATCGAGTCCAAGCCCGAAAGCATGGACAAGCTAGACCGACGGATTATTCAGCTCAAAATTGAGCGTGAGGCCGTGCGCAAAGAAGAAGACGACGCCAGCAAAAAACGCCTGGCGCTGATCGAGCAAGAAATCGACAGCCTCAGCAAGGAATACGCCGACCTAGACGAAATCTGGAAGGCCGAAAAAGCCACCGCTCAAGGCAGCAAGGGCATTAAAGAAGCCATTGATCAATTAAAGATCAAAATGGCGGCCCTACAGCGCGATGGCCAATGGGAAGAGATGGCCAAGCTGCAATACGGCCAACTGCCCGAGCTGGAAGCCCAGCTCAAGGCGGCAGAAAACAAGGCCCAAGACGAAGTGCCTAACCAGTTGTTGCGCACTCAGGTAGGCTCGGAAGAAATTGCCGAAGTGGTCAGCCGCATGACCGGCATTCCGGTGTCGAAAATGATGGAAGGCGAACGCGCCAAGCTGTTGCGCATGGAAGACGTGTTACACCAACGCGTGGTGGGCCAAGAAGAAGCCGTACACGCCGTGTCCGACGCGATTCGTCGCTCTCGTTCCGGCCTGGGCGATCCGAACCGACCTTACGGCAGCTTCTTGTTCTTAGGCCCGACGGGCGTGGGCAAAACCGAGTTGTGCAAAACCTTGGCCAACTTTATGTTTGACGGTGAAGACCATTTAATCCGCATCGACATGTCTGAGTACATGGAGAAACACTCGATTGCGCGGTTAATCGGTGCGCCGCCAGGCTATGTTGGCTATGAAGAAGGCGGTTACCTCACCGAACAGGTGCGCCGTAAACCCTACAGCGTCATCTTGCTGGATGAGGTCGAAAAAGCCCACCCAGACGTGTTTAATATTTTGTTGCAGGTTTTGGACGATGGCCGCTTAACCGATGGTCAAGGCCGTACCGTAGACTTTAAAAACACGGTGATTGTGATGACGTCGAACATCGGTAGCCACCAGATTCAAAGCATGGACAACAGCGACTACGGCAGCATGAAGGCCGCGGTGATGGAAGAGGTGAAAGCCCACTTCCGTCCTGAGTTAATCAACCGCATCGACGAAGTGGTGGTGTTCCATGGCTTGAATCAGGCCAATATTCGCGCCATTGCCACCATCCAGTTGAAAAAACTGGCGCAACGCCTGGCCCAAATGGATTTGCATTTGCACATTGATGAAGACGCCTTGGATGAATTGGCCAAGGTTGGCTTTGACCCGGTTTATGGGGCACGCCCTTTAAAACGGGCCATCCAAAGCGAAATCGAAAATCCTTTGGCCAAGGCTTTGCTGGCGGGACAGTTTGGGCCTAACCAAACCATTAACGTCACGCTGAGCGATGGGCAAATCGTCTTTGCCTAAGCATTACCTTACCCCAACGGGCCCAGACAGTTCTGGGCCCGTTTTTTATGGCCCCACCCATACCCGAATCACATGAGTGCTATACGCACCGACGCCTTGTGCGCCTGGCCCAAGCAAGGTAAGCTCAATCCTCTTCCCTCCTCTCTTAGCCTTCATGTCGACACTCGCCTTCGCACCCAAACGC
>JAGNPU010000094.1 GCA_017989485.1 Neisseriaceae bacterium | reverse complement strand
GAGTTGCTTGATCAACACGGCGTCGCCCACCGGTGGACGCACCACCGGCAACGAATGGCCTTGGGCCTGATACGGCGCAATCGCCTGCAGCTGCTGTAACACGGTGGTGACGTTATTCGGCGCGTGCTCGGCGTCGATGAGCAGCCAGTCAAAGCCCACGGTGGCGATGAGTTCGGCGCTGTAGCTGTTGGCCAAGCCTAGCCACATGCCAATTTGGGTGGCGTCGGTACGCAAAGCCTGTTTAAAGCGGTTTGGGGTGATTTTTGCCATGAGTAACTCCTAATCTATTAGCCGAAATAACAGGCGATGGCGCCTAAGTCACCATAGTCTACGTGGAAGGTATCGCCTTGACGGGCCGCCACTGGACGGGTAAACGAGCCGCCCAAAATCACTTGGCCAGGCTGTAAGGTCACGCCGTGGGGGTGAAGCTTGTTCGCCAACCACGCCACGCCTTTGGCCGGATGATTCAGCACTGCTGCCGACACGCCTGATTCTTCGATCACGCCGTTGCGGTACAGCACGGCGCTGACGCGACGCAAGTCTAGCTCGGTCGGCCGAATCGGCCGCCCCCCCATCACCACGCCCGCATTGGCGGCGTTGTCAGAGATGGTGTCAAATACCTTACGGGTGATTTGGGTGTCTGGGTCCACGTTGTGCAAACGCGCGTCGATGATTTCCAGCGCCGGCACCACCCATTCGGTGGCGTCTAAAACGTCAAAAACAGTGCAATGAGGCCCGCTCAAGGGTTTGCCCAAAATAAACGCCAGCTCCACTTCAACGCGGGGCACGATGAAGCGCGCAAATGGAATCTCGGTGCCTTCATCAAAAAACATGTCGTCCAAGAGGGCGCCGTAGTCGGGCTCGGTGATGTTCGACGACACCTGCATGGCGCGCGAGGTCAGGCCAATTTTGTGGCCAACCAGCTTACGGCCTTCGTCTATCTTCAATGCCACCCAGGCTTTTTGAATCGCGTAAGCGTCTTCAATGGTGATGTCGGGCTGGGTCAGCGAAAACTGCTTTAATTGGGTACGGGTTTGTTCGGCCTGATTCAGCTGTTGGGCCAGGTCTTGAATGACAGTTTGTGCGAGCATACGGGTTTCTTTCTATTGTTCTGGTGTGCACAGACGGGCTGTATTCAGCCCCCGTTGGCATTTAAAAAAGCGTGGATGTTGTTTTTTTTGTAGGTCAGTACGGGGTGGACTTCTTGCATCTCAAACGAAATCGCCAGTAAACGCTGGGCCTGTAATGGCGCAAAATACGCCTCTATCAGCGCAAACAGGGTGTCGCACACCGCCTTGCGCGTGTCTAAGTCGCGGCCACTGCCCACCTTTAAAATAATGTGAATAAAAGCGTAGTCATGCTGGTTGTCGGCAATGCGGTAGTCGTCCATTCGTATCGCGCGGCTACGGATGCCGCCCAAGGGAAACACGCCGCTATTGCCTAAGCACGCATGCACTTGGGCAAAAAAATCATCGAATACGATGTCCTTGGCCAAATTGGCCGAATATTCAACGGTAAAATGGGGCATAAATCCTCCTCAGCCTATGAAGCGGCCTAGGCCGCCCCATAGGGGTATGACGGTGAACGGTTACAGTGGGAACACGGCGTTGATTTGGCCGGTGCCCGAGCTGGCAAATAAGTCGGTGAGGATTTCCACCTTGCCTCGGTATTGATCCCAACCCACGACGCCCAACAGCATGGCGGTGTCGTGCATCATGCCTTCGCCAAAGCAATGAACGGCGTAATCGGGCAACATGGCGCAAAACTCTGGCCACTGGCCGGCCAACCACATGTCCACCACGCGCAGGTCAACCTGGCGGTCAAATTCGCGGGTGTAGCTGTTCATGCCGGTGGACGCAATGCGGTCCCAAATAAAGCGGTGCGACAAAGAACCACTGGCCAAGATCGCCACGGTGCCGTCGTACTCTTTAATCGCTTCGACCACGGCTTCGCCAAGCTTGCGGCTGTCGTCCAACTCATGAGAGGTACAAAAAGCCGAAATAGAAATCACTTTAAAGTGCTGGTCTTCATTCATGTAACGCATCGGCACCAGGGTGCCGTATTCCATGGCCAGGGTGTCGATTTCATGTGACATGGCACGCACGTCTTTGGCTCTGGCCTTTTCGGCGATTAAATGCCCCAGCGCTGGGTTGCCCTGATACTGGTAGCTCATGTCTTTAATAAAATGCGGCAACTCATTACTGGTGTACACGCCTTCAAAGTGATGATTGCAATTAATGTGGTAGCCGCTGTTGACCAACCAGTGGGTGTCAAACACGATGATGGTGTCGACGCCCAGCTCGCGGCAGCGACGGCCGATTTCCTTATGCCCGTCGATGGCCGACTGGCGACAGCCATGGTGTTCGCCCGGCATTTCAGACAGGTACATAGACGGTACGTGGGTGATTTTGGCTGCTAGTGCAATTTGCCCCATTTTACTTCTCCTAAGCTTTATTATGTGGCCGGTGCCCCTTGCACCAGCCTCCCGAAACGGGCGGGTCTACACGCCCCAACGGGGGATGTGGTGCTCGCCCATAGAGATGCACACGTTTTTGATTTCGGTGAACACCTCAAAGCTGTACTCCCCGCCTTCGCGGCCAGTACCAGACTGCTTGACGCCCCCAAACGGCTGGCGTAAATCACGAACGTTTTGTGAGTTCACAAACACCATGCCGGCCTGAATCTGCGACGACACGCGGTGGGCGCGGGTCAGGTCTGACGTCCACACATAAGAAGCCAAACCATATTCAATGTCATTGGCCAAGCGCACGGCTTCGGCTTCGTCTTTAAATTTGATCAAGCACACCACCGGCCCAAAGATTTCTTCTTGGGCAATGCGCATGCTGTTGTCCACGTCGGCAAACACCGTGGGTTGAATAAAATTACCCTGGCTTAAATGGGCCGGCAAGCCCGCTGGCCGCTCGAGGCCGCCCGCCAAAAGGCGTGCGCCTTCATCGATGCCAATCTGGATGTAGCCGGTCACCTTGTCGTAATGCTGACGGGTAATCATGGCGCCAACCTGAGTATTGAAGTCTTGTGGGTCGCCCACCACAATGCGTCTGGCGCGGGCGGCAAACTCTTCGACAAACTGGTCGTAAATGCTTTCTTGAATAAAAATACGCGAGCCGGCGGTACAGCGTTCGCCATTGAGCGAGAAAATGGTGAACAGCGAGGCGTCTAGGGCACGCTGCCAGTCGGCGTCGTCAAACACCAGCACCGGTGATTTGCCCCCCAATTCCATCGAGTATTTTTTGATGCCGGCATTCGCCATGATTTGTCGCCCGGTGGCGGTGCCGCCGGTAAACGACACCGCACCGACGTCGGGGTGACGCACCAGGGCATCACCGGCGCTGCGGCCTAGGCCCTGAACCACGTTAAACACGCCTTCAGGCACGCCGGCCTCTAGGGCCAAACGGCCCAACTCATTGGCCGTCAACGGCGACAGCTCCGACATTTTCAAAACGGCGGTATTGCCCAAGGCCAAGCACGGTGCGGTTTTCCAGGTGGCCGTCATGAACGGCACGTTCCAAGGCGACACCAGGCCACACACGCCGACGGGCTGATGCATGGTGTAGTTCAACATTTGGTCGTCGACCGGATAGGTATGGCCGTTCATGCGGGTGCACACTTCGGCAAAAAAGTTAAAGTTGTGCGAGGCGCGCGGAATCAAGACGTTGCGGGTTTGATGGATGGGCAAACCGGTGTCTAAGGTTTCCAGCTGGGCAATGTGTTCCACGTTTTGGTCAATTAAGTCGCCAAACTGGCGCATGATTTTGGCGCGCTCTTTGGCCGGGGTTTTCGACCACTTAGGAAACGCGGCCTTGGCTGCGGCCACGGCCATGTCGACCTCTTTTTGGCCGCCGCTGGCGACTTCGCCCATTTTTTCCATGGTGGCCGGGTTGATGTTGTCGAAGGTCTCTTCGCTGGCCACTTCTTTACCGTTAATCCAATGTTTAATCATTTCTCTACTCCTTAAGTGTGATCTGGCGGCCCTTAGCGGGCGGCAAAAAATGCCTCTTCGGTCAACATATAGTTGGTTAATGAGCCCACTTGATCGATTTCAATCACCACGGTGTCGCCCGCTTTGACGTCGGAAGTCCCTTTAGGGCAGCCGGTGGCAATCATGTCGCCTGGCTGCAAGGTCATGAAGCTGGACAAGTATTCAATCAAAAACGGCACGTCAAAAATCATGTCCTTGGTGTTGCCCTCTTGGCGCAGTTCGCCGTTGACCCAGGTTTTCAAACTCAGATTCATCGGGTCGACCACATCGGCCAGATCGATGATGTAGGGGCCGATGGGCGTCATGGCATCACGATTTTTCACCCGCAAATTAGGCCGGTAATAGTTTTCTAGGTAATCCCGAATGGCGTAGTCATTGCACAAAGTAAAGCCTTCAACATAGTCCCAGGCGTCGGCGGCCTTAACGTTTTTCGCCGTTTTGCCAATCACGGCGGCCAGCTCGCACTCATAGTGCATGTAGGCGATGTTGTTCGGCCGCCAGCTGTGGCCTCGATGGCCCACGTATGTGCCCTTAGACTTAATGAACACCAACGGCTCCGTCGGCGGGGCAAAGGCCAATTCGCTGGCATGATCGGCATAGTTTAGGCCTAGGGCAAACATCGTCCCCGTCGCCGGTGGCAACCAGGTCACCTCGGTTTCCCCCACCACGGTGCCATCCGGCAGATTGACCGACAGGTCGTTGTTGACGCTGACGTCAAAGGTTTGATTTTGATACTGTATCTTGGCTTTTTTCACAATATTTTCCCTTATTCGGCCACAACGGTGTCGGTTAATTCGCCCACTTCGGCGATGCTCACGGTCACTTCATCGCCGACGGCCAGGTCAAAACGGCCCGCTGGCGTCCCGGTCAACAACACGTCGCCGGCGTGTAAGGTCATGAATTCGGTAATGGTCTCAATCAATGTCGGCAGGTCACGCACCCAGTCGGCCGTATTGCCCTGCTGCTGCACCACGCCATTGGCGGCGACGCTCATGGCCAAGCCGTTGACGTCGCTCAGCGCGCTTAAGGGCACAATGGTCGGATTAATGCTCAAAAAACCGTCACGGCATTTGGCCTTAATCGCAGGGCGATAAAAACTGTCTTCAGGCAGGCTGTATTCGTTTGCCACCACCACCCCGGCCACATGGCTCAGGGCGTCTGCAGCCGCCACGCGGCTGGCGTCTTTGGCCAACACCACGCCAAGACACACACCGGCCTGCAGCCGCTCACCCGTAGGAAAGGGCACTTTGCCACTGAGGTTGTAGGTATTGGGGGTTTTAATGAACAGCACCGGCTTGGTCGGCAAGGCCTTGTAAGGGGCGTCAACAAAGGCGGCTGCATGCTCGGCCATGACGCTGGTGTGGTTGAGCGCCACCCCAAACACGGTGGCCTGAGACAAATCTAGTGTAGACATCTTGAATTCTCCGTTTGTGTACTTGATGTTGCCCAATCGCCGAGCAACACTTCACTAATATATTAGTTAAGACGATATTACTAACATATGAGTATTATTGTCAAACCCAATCACAAAAAAAACCACCCGCGAGGATGGCTTTTTTGGGCTGATGGGCTTTACTGTTCTAAATGCTTGAGCACGTTGTCCAGCTGGGCCATTAAATCCTTGATTTCCTGCTCGCCCACCTTTTTGGCCAACAGGTCATAGGCCAATCGATTTTCTTTTAAAATCTCGGCCACCATGTCGTCCACGCCCGCGGCCAGGGTCACCATCACGCGGCGCTTGTCAAAATCGGAAGGCACTTTGACCACCAAATTTAATTCTTCCATGCGTTTTAAAATGCCGGCCATGCTGGGGCTTAAAATACAACACTGCTGACACAGCTCTCGTGGCTCTAACTGTTTTTCTTCATACAGCGCCCTTAAAATGCGCCACTGCTGTTCTGTCAGCTGCCGCCGGCTTAGGGCCGGACGGAAATACACCATCATCGCCTCACGGGCACGCAACAGCAGCAGGGGGATATTACGATTTTGGGGTTTCATTCAGTAGTAAGCACTCTTAAGATAGCAATTTAAATAATCAAACGATGACAAGCGCTCCCTTGCTGCCAACCACCAGCATGTTCGCCCACTTAATCCGTTCTCATTTAAATAATATTTATAAAACAAAACACTGTCTATTATTAATAAACACGGTAATTGCTAACATATTACTAGGTCAAGCCAACCTTTTCACGCTTTTTTTCCACTTTAAGCCACAATCCCTTCAGGCTTTTCCCCAAAGCCCACACTTTAGCGTCGAACCAGGGGCCAAAATAAACGGGCCCACCAATTGTGCGCTGTTTTATTTATTGCTATGCTTTGCCTTCCATACCACCGCCACCCTTTCAAGAGACACCCATTATGTTTGCCCTATTAAGCACCGTCGCCGTCATCCACTTTATTGCCCTGATGTCCCCCGGCCCAGATTTCTTTTTCGTGTCGCAGGTGGCCGCCAGCCGCAGCCGCAAAGACGGCATGAAGGCGGTACTGGGCATTTGCCTCGGCGTGGTGGTCTGGTCCGGCGTGGCCCTCTTAGGCCTACACCTGATTCTACAAAAAATGGCCTGGCTGCATCAGGCCATCATGATTGCCGGGGGCGCCTACCTTAGTTATTTGGGCTATCAGCTGCTGAAATCGGCCAAAAACCACAGCCTGGCCAATCTGCCCACCGAACTGCCGTTTAACCAAAGCAAGCACCTCTTTATGAAGGGCTTGTTGACCAACCTCGCCAACCCCAAGGCCATTATTTATTTTGGCAGCGTGTTTTCCCTGTTTGTCGGCGACGACATGTCGGCCGGTGCCCGCTGGAGCGTGTTTGCCCTCGTGGCCATTGAGACCCTGATCTGGTTCAGCATGGTCGCGGCCATTTTTTCATTGCCCGCCTGCCGCAAAGCCTATCAG
>JAGNPU010000001.1 GCA_017989485.1 Neisseriaceae bacterium | reverse complement strand
GGTTAATTCAGCATGGCTGTTCAGTGTGTCAACGGCCCAGGCATTGGCCGCATGCAGTTCGGTGTCGATTAAATCGACCCGGTTTGGCGCATCTGCTTCACCGTAGGCAAAACGAATCGCCTGACCGTTTTGCGTCGCCACCAAGCTGTCTTTCAACACCACATGTGAATCGGGGTGTTGTAGCTGGATGCCCTGCGTTTTGCCCGCCGCATTAATGACCAAACGCTCACCGTTCACGATGCCGCCATCCGTCACGAACAGCGCCACCGCCGCGGCATCCCCACTGACGTTCAATTCGGTATCCGTTAAGTTCAATAGCCCACCAAAGTCGGCGCCAATGGCCACGGTATTTTGGTTATCATTTTGATTGTGGTAATTCAACACGAGGTTACGGCCATCTAATCCCGCGCCAGCGGTGACGTCCAACAGCTTCTGCCCCTCAGTGCTGCTCACCGTGCTGTTGTTTAAGGTCAAATGTGACGCTTGACCATCATAGCTGCCAGAAGACAGAAAAAGGGTGGTGCCTGAAGGGCCTTTCAGGTCAGAGGTAATCGTGAGCCCCTCCCCGACAAACTGGGCTCCTCTGCCCACCTCAATGGAATAGGTTGGCAAACGCAAAGGGCTATCAGAGCCGATCTTAATCGTGCTGTCCTTCATGCTTACCGAAGCCCCTTTGCTGGCGTGCAGAACGTCGCCTGAACGGGTGCTGATATCCGACCCTTCAATATTGAGGCTGCTGCCAGCGCCAGCGGCCATCAGTAAATAACCTTGGCCGGTGGTGCTGAGGGTGGTGCCGACGACGTTCACCGTGCCGCCGCTGGCGGCACTCAAGCCGGCCGACACGCTGTCGTCGGTTTGGTGATCATAGCGCCCGCCATTCAGCGTCAATGTGCCGCCATTTTGTGCCGCCATCCCATAGCCACCGTTGGGCGTATTGCTGATCTTGCTGTCCACCCCGTTCATGATCAGCGTCCCACCATTGACGGTGATGCCATTTTTCTGATCGATGTCCACGCTGTAACTGCTGTCCCACACCTGGTGTTCACCCGGGTTGACCACCACCGGTGCGGTCACGGGTCCAGCATAAATACTGGTAGAAGCAAACAAACAGCCTACGGCAATGGCCAAAGGCCGAAGCTGCGGAGCTTGGACGACTTTATTTAGATGATTTGCATGATTTGTGTTCATTGAACCGACCCCATATCGTGAGTGAATTTATAAATTTATTTTATGGGTGCCGCAGGTTAAATTAAGTTAAATCGACAGGATAATATGTTAAAACAGACAAAGTTTCGTTAATCACCCAGACGCACAAAAAGACAAAAATCATAAAAAACAAACCCAACTAGTTGATTATATTTAAAATTAACACCATAAAAAAATCAAAACAATATAAATAAAGAGCACAACCCATTTATTAATATTACATGATAATATTAATAAAAATGACCCATATAGGGTAAAAAAAACAAAAAAAGCCACACAGCGCGCGATCATCATCGCGCGCTGTGTGGCGGGTCAAACCATTATAAATCTATTGATTTAAAAAGAAGATCCTTCTTCTTGTAAGAACGCAATCTCTTCTTCGCTAGATGACCGATTCAAGGCCTTATTACGATGGGGGTAATGGCCAAAACGATCCACGATGGCCTTATGCCGTAGTTCAAAATCCAGGGTATTGGCATCGCCTAACGCCGTAAACAAGCGCACGGCATCCTCATGGATGCGCGCCGACTCTGAATGCATGAACGGCATCAACACAAACCGTTTTTGATCGCCATTTAGGCCAGCATAATCAGGATGCGCCACGGCCTCTTGGGCCAGCACCAAGGCCATGCCATCTTGAGCAAAAGCCGCCGCCTGATGGCGACACAGATTGCGCGAAAACTGGTCTAGCACGATGATTTCGGCCAAACGTCCTTGGATGCTGCTGCGCCAATGCGCCAACTCACCTTGCTTCGCCTGCATCCAGGTCGGGCCAAACTGGGTGCGAATCGCCGCATCAAAGTCATCGCTTTTGTCAAACCAAAACGGCTGGGCGGCCTCGCCAAACCAAAAAGCCAAAACATTGTTCATTTCTTGCATGATGAGCACTCCTCGTTGAGATGGGTTCAGTATAAACCAGTTTGGCCCGCTTAAGCAGCGTTATCCGCCGCTTTGGCCTCGGCCAGCCTCTATTCCGCCAATCGTCCTATAAAAAGAACAATCCGTTATGTTTATGGCCACTACCCAGGCCATCGTGCCTATTTCATAATGATCACCACAGTACATCAACCGATGTCTGCCCCATTATCACACTATAAAAAGGATACATGATGACAAAATCTTACGTTCGCCTAGACAAAGACAACGCCGCGGTTTTATTGGTCGACCATCAGGCAGGGCTGCTGTCCCTTGTCCGTGACATAGACCCCGACAAATTTAAGAACAACGTATTGGCCGTGGCCGATTTGGCCCAATACTTTAACCTGCCCACGATACTCACCACCAGCTTTGAAAACGGCCCCAACGGCCCGCTGATGCCAGAACTGACCCAGCGCTTCCCAGACGCGCCTTATATTGCTCGCCCAGGCCAAATCAACGCCTGGGACAACCCAGACTTTGTGGCGGCGGTAAAGGCCACCGGCAAGAAACAGCTGATTATCGCTGGCGTGGTGACCGAGGTGTGCGTGGCCTTCCCTACGCTGTCCGCCCTGGCCGAAGACTTTGACGTTTTTGTCATCACCGACGCCTCTGGTACTTTTAATGCCCTCACCCGCGACAGCGCTTGGGACCGCATGTCTCAGGCCGGTGCCCAGCTAATGACCTGGTTTGGCGCGGCCTGTGAGCTACATCGTGATTGGCGTAACGACGTCGAGGGCCTAGGCACGCTGTTTGCCAACCACATTCCTGATTACCAAAACCTGATGAACAGCTACAGCACCGCCACGCAAAACCAGGCCTAGGCCTCAGCCCCCCCGAAAACCCTGCCTGCGCGATCATCGTCGCCGGCAGGGTTAATCTTCGCACAGCAACTGGTATTTTTCGCTTAAATAAGCCAACAACAGCTTCACGGCTGGCAGCTGTCCTCGACGCGAGGGATAGACGGCATGCACGATTTCTTTTCTCGGTGCCCACTCTGGCAGCACCGACACCAGCTGACCACACGCCAGCTGGGGCTGGATCATCAACAGCGGCAGCTGTACCACCCCCACCCCCGCCAAAGCAGCCTCCCGCACCGCCACCATGTCGGTGGTCACAAACCGTGGCCGATGGTGTAAGGCCAGTGGTCGTTCGTCTGGCCCAAACAGCGTCCACACGTGGGCATTCTGGGGCTGGCCGATGGCCAAGCTTGGCCATTCACTTAAGGCTGTCGGCGCCTCAGGCAGGCCGCCCATGAGCGCAATCAGCGCAGGGCTGGCCACCAGGCACTGCCCCCGCTCGGCCAATCGCCTCACGATTAAATCGCTGTCGGGCAAAGGGTCTGGGCGCACCCTGATGGCCACGTCAAAGCCCTCACCCACCACGTCGACGGCACGATTAGACGCTTCTAAATAAACCGTAACCTTCGGATAAAGGCGCATGAAGTCGGCCAACATGGGCCCAATATTGGCATGCAACAAGGCCGTAGGACAGGCCAAGCGCACCACCCCCTTGGGTTCGCTTTGTACCGACAAAATGGCTTCATGGGCAGCATCCGCCTCCACCAACATGGCCTGACAGTGCTCAAAAAACGTTTGCCCTAAATCGGTCAGCGAAAAGCGCCGCGTCGAACGATGAATCAAGCGCACGCCTAAGCGCTCTTCCAATAAGGCCACGCGCCGGCTCAGCTTCGATTTCGGCACGCCCAAAGCGCGCCCGGCGGGCGAAAACCCCCCATGCTCAATCACCTTCACAAAATAGTATAAATCGTTTAAATCGGTCTGCATGCCGCCTCCATTGTCCTATTTATGAAACAATCCATCCTTATTTTAAGGTCTACCGCCTTATTTGTCACAGATTTATCATAGCTTAAACCTTAAGCCTCATCACACCAAACCGAAAGGACGCCAAATGAAACAAATCAATGCCGTATACAGTGCACCACAAGGCCACTGGGTGGGTGATGGATTCCCCGTACGCTCTTTATTTTCTTACCAGACCCAAGGCCGCGCGCTGAGCCCGTTCTTACTGCTCGACTACGCTGGCCCTGCCGAGTTTACCCCCACCACCGCGGCACGGGGCGTCGGCACCCACCCCCACCGCGGTTTCGAAACCGTCACCTTGGTGTATCAAGGCGCTGTCGCCCATCAGGACTCGACCGGCCAAGGTGGCGAGATCGGGCCGGGTGACGTACAGTGGATGACGGCAGGCGCCGGCATTTTACACAAAGAACACCACGCGCCTAGCTTTGCCCAAAGCGGGGGCACCTTGCAAATGGTGCAGCTGTGGGTCAATCTGCCCGCCGCCGCCAAAATGACGCCACCGCGCTATCAGGCCCTGCTGGCCCAAGACATCCCCAACGTCACGTTGGCAGATCAGACCAGCAGCCTCAGGGTGATCGCAGGCCAGTATGAAACACATCTTGGCCCGGCCCAAACCTTTAGCCCCCTAAACGTTTGGGACATGCGCCTCACGCCTGGCCACGTCCATGACTTCACCCTGACCGAAGGCGACAGTGCCGCCATTGTGGTGTTGGCCGGCAGCGTGTTGCTCAACGGCCACACGCTGGTGCGCAACGCCGACCTGGCCTTGCTGTCCCACAGCGGCCACCACTTTAACCTAGAGGCCACCACCGACAGCCTGGTGCTGGTGCTCAGCGGCACGCCGATTGACGAGCCGATTGCCGGCCATGGCCCCTTCGTGATGAACACCCAAGCAGAACTACAGCAGGCGTTTATCGACATCCACAGCGGCCAGTTTGGCCAATTAACCTAAAGGAAACCACATGACCTCTCTCAAAACATACGCACTTGCCCTAATGTTCACCCTCCCGCTGACGGCCACCGCCGCGCCGTGGGTGCTGGATGCGTCGCACACGCGCATAGGCTTTGCCATTGACCACATGGGCTATTCCACCACGTATGGTCAATTCAAAACCCATCAGGGCACGGTCGATTACGACCCTGCCCAGCCGGCCCAAACCAAAATTAAGTTCACCATCGACACGACCAGCCTGGACACCGATTGGGCACCTAGGGATGAACATTTGCTGGGCGCCGACTTTTTCAACGCCAAGCAACACCCGACCATGACGTTTGTCAGCAGCAAATATACGCCCTTAGGCGGCAATAAGGCCAAGGTCGACGGCCAACTCACGCTGCTGGGAACAACCCAGCCGGTGACCCTCGACGTCACCCTCAACAAACACGCGGTTAGCCCATTGACCAAGCTGGACACCATAGGCTTTAAAGCCACCACCCTCATCAAGCGCAGCCAATGGGGCATGACCACATTTTTGCCCGCCGTGGCAGACGAAGTCCACATCAGCATAGACGCCGAATTAAACCCCGCCCAATAAGGCCCTCTTCAATGTTGTACTTTGCCCTGCTCGACCTTGGTCCAGCAGGGTTTTTTTCTTTCGTCAATGACAAATGTCTATTGTGGCTTCACTCAACACCGAATTAATTTGACTTATATCAAGCAAGCCCGTAGCATTCTCATAATTCAGCAACTACTGAAATATCGAAACTAGCAGAACAAAACAATCACAACGGGCGGGCGCCATCCCGCGTTGCCTACGCGCAAGCCTTTACCTAACAAACCATGAAAGACACGCCATGTATGATGAATATGCCTTAATGCTGGCCCGCATTCAGTTTGCCTTCACCATCTCATTTCACATTATTTTTCCCGCCATCACCATCGGTTTGGCCAGTTATTTGGTGATTTTAGAAGGCATGTGGTTAAAGTCTAAGAATCAGGTTTATCTGAACCTCTACGACTTTTGGCTCAAGGTCTTTGCGGTCAACTTCGGCATGGGCGTCGTTTCTGGCTTGGTCATGGCCTACCAGTTTGGCACCAACTGGGCCGGCTTTTCCAACTTTGCCGGCTCGATTACCGGCCCCTTATTAACCTATGAAGTGCTGACGGCCTTTTTCTTAGAGGCAGGTTTCTTGGGCGTGATGATTTATGGCCGCCAGAAAGTCGGCCCCGGCCTCCATTATTTCGCCACCATTATGGTCGCCACCGGCACCATTATTTCCACCTTCTGGATTTTGGCGTCTAATAGCTGGATGCAAACCCCACAAGGCATAGAAATCGTCAACGGCCAGGTCATCCCCGTGGACTGGTTTGCGGTGATTTTCAATCCGTCCTTCCCCTATCGCCTCGTCCACATGACGGTGGCCGCCTTTGTCGCCACCTCCTTCTTTGTGGCGGCCTCTGCGGCCTGGCACTTGCTCAAGGGCAACCGCAACCCCGCCATCAAAAAAATGCTCTCAATGGCAATGTGGATGGCCTTAGGCAGCGCCTGCGTGCAAGTCGTCGTCGGCGACCTCCACGGCCTCAACACCTTAAAACACCAGCCGGCCAAGATCGCCGCCATGGAAGGCCACTGGGAAAACAAAGGCGACGAGGCCACGCCTTTAATCCTGTTTGGCATTCCAGACATGGCCGAAGAGCGCACCAAGTACAAAATCGAAATCCCTGCCCTTGGCAGCCTGATTCTGACCCACAGCTTAGACAAGCAGGTCCCCGCCTTAAAAGAGTTCCCTAAAGACGAACGCGCCAATTCCTTGGTGGTGTTCTGGACCTTCCGCATCATGGCGGGTCTGGGCTTCTTAATGGTGGCCGCTGGCCTGTGGAGCCTATGGTTGCGCAAAAACAATACGCTGCATGAAAACAAATACTTTCTGCGCTTTATTCTATGGATGGGCCCATCTGGCCTCATCGCCATCCTGGCCGGCTGGTTCACCACCGAAATTGGCCGCCAGCCGTGGATTGTCTACGGCCTGATGAAAACCAAAGACGCCGTGACCTTACACCCTGTGGGCCACATGAGCCTGTCTCTGGCGCTGTTTGTGGTGTCCTACTTCTTACTGTTCGGGATCGGGATTTATTATATGTTGCAAATCGTCGGCAAAGGCCCTAACCAACACAGCGAACACCTGCCTTTCCAACCCCACAACCTATTTTCATCCAAAGACGATGAGGAGCAATCATCATGAACTACGGCGGCATTGATTTTACCCTGGTTTGGCTGGCCATTATTCTGTTTGGCCTGGTGATGTACGTCATCATGGACGGCTTTGACTTAGGCATCGGCATTCTGTTTCCCTTCTTTAAACACAAAGAAGACAAAGACGTGATGATGAACACCGTGGCCCCGGTTTGGGACGGCAATGAAACCTGGATGGTGCTTGGGGGCGCAGCCCTTATGGGCGCCTTCCCGCTGGCCTATTCGGTGATTTTATCGGCCCTCTATTTGCCCCTGGTGTTTATGCTGCTGGCGCTGATTTTCCGCGGCGTGGCCTTTGAATTCCGCTTTAAAGCCGACGCATCACACATTAAATACTGGGACGCCTCCTTCTTCTTTGGCTCACTCATCGCCACCTTTTTCCAAGGCGTGGTGCTGGGCACCATCATCGAAGGCATCACCGTGGTGAACAGACAGTTTGCCGGCTCACCCTTTGACTGGGTGGCCCCTTTCCCGCTCTTCTCAGGCCTAGGCCTAGTGGTGGCCTATGCCCTGCTGGGCGCCACCTGGCTGCTGATCAAAACCGAAGGCGAACTGGAAAAACAAATTCGTCGTCACAGCTACGTGCTGACCGCGCTGTTCCTCCTGACCTTGCTCATCATCAGCATTTGGACGCCGTTGGCGCATGACACCATTGCCCAACGCTGGTTCTCGGCACCCAACTTCTATTTCTTAATGCCGATTCCGTTTGTGGTGGCCATTTTGGGCATGCTGCTGCTGTACGCCATCAAAATTCGCCACTCCCACTATCCGTTTTTCCTGGTGTTGATTTTGATGCTGCTGGGCTTTGTTGGCCTATTGATCAGCCTATGGCCCAACATCATTCCTTATGACGTCACCTTCTGGGAGGCGGCCGCACCGCCTGAGAGCCAAGTGTTTATGTTAATTGGCACGTTGCTGATCTTACCGGTGATTTTAATGTACACCTGCTGGAGCTATTACGTGTTCCGCGGCAAGGTCAAGGCAGGGGAAGGCGGATACCACTGATGAAGCCCACAACGTCTAAACCTCATGCTGATCAACCTGCTCACTCTGGCTGGCTCAAAAAAATAGGCTGGATGGCGTTGATTTGGCTGGGCAGCATAGCCGCCCTCAGCGTGGTGGCCTATTTCTTTCGCTACTTAATGGGCCTGATTAACTTCACCAGCTAGGCGGGCCCGCCCCATCGATTTCATAGTACGTTTTTCCTCAACACCGCCTAGTGGATAGGCAGTATTGAGGTTTTTTTTGCGTGCTTGACATTTAGTTAGGCGCCTTATAATATGGCCACTATGATAACCCTAGCCAAAAAATACCAGGCCTTATTAAGCCAGGCGCAACAGCGCCAACACCCAGACACCGACGCCCTACGCCTGTGTTTTCAACTCTTGTCGACGGCTGGCGCGATAGACCAAGGCTGTGCGCAGCGGCTGGCGCCCTACGCCCTCTCAGAAGGCCGCTTTGTGATGTTGTTTTTACTCGAAGCAGCCCCGGCCGGCCTATCGCCCAATGCCTTGGCCACGCAGGCCGGCATTACCCGCGCCACCGTCACCGGCCTATTGGACGGCTTAGAAAAAGAAGGCTACATCGTTCGCACCCCTGCGGCCACGGATCGACGCAGCCTCACCATCGTCCTCACCGACCAAGGCCGCCAACTCAGCGCTCAGGTGTTTGCCGAACACACCCAGTGGATGAGCGGGCTATTTAACGCCCTTAGCCCCGAGGAACGCCAACACATGATGTTTTTACTCCAGAAAATGGCCACCCCCCTTTAATTAACCCACACCGCAACAGGATGCCCTATGTCACATTATTTAATTGAGCTGTACACTCCCAAAAACAGCTGGCTCACGCTGGCGCAAGACGCCAAGCAGGCCTATCTGGATCAGGTCAAAACAGGCATGGCTGGCTTAAGCGCCGCCGGCGTACAGGTATTGGCCTTGGCCCCCACCCAGCCCAATCCCGACCCTCAGCACGACAGCCCCCATCAGTATCTCGGCATTTGGGCCTTCCCCAACGCCGAGCTGCGCAGCCTGTTGTTACAGGGCATTGCCGCCAGCGGCTGGTATGATTATTTTGACCACGTCAACGCCAGCGTGAACGGCGGCGATTTGCCTAGCCATTTGGCCGACTTGCTGAGCACGCGCTAACGCCCAACCCCAGGACAAATTGCCCTGGGGTTTGCCCCATATGCTGCCGAAAAAAAGCAATAAAAGCGCTGTCGCTGGCAAAGGCCAGCTTTTGCGCCACCCCATTCACCCCATGGCCGTCGGCCAAAGCCTCAATCGCTCGCTGCAGGCGCCACTGTTGCCCCCACTGCTGATAGCTCAGGCCCGTCTCTCGCTGAAACAGGCGCGTCACCGTTTTGCCATGAACATGCCTTTGCGCCGCCATTTCGGTCAGGCTAGGCAAAACCCAACCTTCTCCATAAGCCTTTAACACCCCACGAATGCGCGCATCCTGCGGCCAGCTTAACTGAACGTCGTCACGCCGTGCCGTCGCCAACTCATCCACCAACACCTGTAACAAACGTTGGGCCGCTGCCTGAGTCCAATCAAAATCAAACTCGGCAAAGGCCAACCGCGTCAGCAAGGCCTGTAAAAGAGGATTCAGGCCAAACACCTGCGCACGCGTCGGTGTCGAGGCCATTCCCAGCGTCGTCAACACCCCCTCAGCCACATACACCGACCGATACGCCACCGCACCACGCAGCTGTACCCGATGCGGCACGCCGGCAGGAATCCACGCCGCCCTCGTCGGTGGCAAAATCAACCATTGATCGGCCAAGGTCACACTCATACACCCTGAGCCCGCAAACAACAGCTGATCACGTGCGTGCTGATGCAGCAAAGAATCGTGTTGTGCGGCCAAATCGGCGGCAATCCCCACGATGGGTGCCTCATGTTCGGCCACCTCAAAATGCGCCGTTGCGGCAATATAAGCCATGCCCTTTCCCTTCTCGGCAGGATGGTCCCACCTATGTCTTATTTTTGATGTATTTAGTCTTTATCATTGTAATCATACAAAGCCGCCTTGGCTATACTGCCTGATTCTTCTGCCTATCCCCCATATCCTTATGACCACCATCCGCCTGCCCCTGCCATTACTATTGTTGCTGCTCATGGCGCCCCAAATATTAGAAACCTTATACAGCCCGGCCCTGCCTGACATCAGCCTGGCCTATCGCGTCAGCGCCACCGCCGCCGGCCAAACCCTGTCCATTTACTTCATCGCCTTTGCCCTAGGCGTATTTTTTTGGGGCCGTTGCAGCGATCGGATCGGCCGACGCCCCACCATGTTGGCCGGCCTCTGCCTCTATATTCTGGGCGCCCTGCTGGCCTTGTTCAGCGCCCCCCATTTTTCACTGCTGCTGTTGGCCCGCCTGTGTACGGCCTTCGGGGCCGCCGTCGGCTCGGTGGTGACCCAAACCATGCTGCGCGACGTCTTGTCTGGCCCGGCGCTGGGCAAGCAGTTTGCCACCATGGGCATGGCCCTGGCCCTTAGCCCAATGCTGGGCTTGGCCAGCGGTGGCGCATTGGTGAGCCTAGGGTCGATCAAGGCCGTTTTTTTAGGCCAGCTGGGCCTGGCCGTTTTGCTGTGGACATGGGCCCATCACGCCCTGCCAGAAACCCGGCCGCCCCATGCCCAATACCCGATAAGCTCGGTGACCCAGACGGCCAAGGCCATGCTGGGCGATCCCACCATCCTATGTGCCATCCTCTTGGTCAGCGCATTTAATGTGATGGCCTTTGCCTACTTTGCATTGGCACCGTTTATGCTGCAGCAGCTAGGCCTAAACCAGCAACAGTTTGGTTACACCGGGGGCTTATTGGCCGCCGGCAGTTTGGCGGGCGCGGCCTTAAATCGCTTGCTGCTGGCCCAACACGTACGCCCTCGCCCTCAAATCTATCTTGGCGGGCTCATGGCGTTGACCGCGGGCCTGCTGCTGCTGGGCCTGTCCCACACCCTATGGTTATTAGGCCCTGCCACCTTATTGATGGCCGCTTTTGGGCTGGCCATTCCCAATGTGTTAAGCCAGGCCTTAATCCACTATCGGCCCGTGCTCGGCACCGCCAGTGCCCTGTTTGGCCTCGCCTATTATGGCTTAATTGCCCTTGGCCTCCACCTGTCCGTCGCCAGCCAAAACCTGAGTGCCACCCTCTTAATCGGCAGCCTAGTGGCCTTAATCGCCACCATAGGCCTGTCCCTGACGTCAAATGATTAATTAAATTAGTTTAAATTACTATTATAAAATCAAAGACTTGGTGCCAAACCCACCACGAAAGACTATACTTAAAGCATAATCATCAAAACAGACATCACCCGTCATCCAGGAGGTTTTATGCGCTCATTGATTCAACGGTTATTAAATAATCAAATCATTTATTATTTTGCCCAATTTGCCCTAACCGCCGTTTTTTGGCAAAGCGGGCTGAGCAAGCTGCTGAACTTTGGCGACACTCAGCTAGAGATGGCCAGCCATGGCCTCACCCCCACCTGGCTGTTTGCCGCCCTCACGGTCGCCATCCAAATCATCGGCCCCTTAATCTTGATTTTTGGCCGGCGCTTGGTGTGGCTGGCCGCGGCAGGCCTGATTGTGTTCACCATTGGCACCATGATGGTGGCCCACCCCTTTTGGCAACTGTCTGACCCCGTCGCCCATCAGGCGGCTCTGGCCGAACTTTATCCCCACCTGACCTACATTGGGGGCTTTTTGCTCAGCGCCATCGCGGCCGAGTTGAAATACAACCCCAGCGCGTGGTCACGAACATACCAATAAGTCGTCAAAGCGGGTGGTGAAGCAAGGACTAAGGTGGGCTTGCCGCATAAACCACTCGTCGCTCAACAGCTCGCTGCCCAGCTTGACGCTGCCTTTGCCATACTGCTGCCGCAGCTGGTCCAACACCCCCATGATGGCCGTGCTTTGCCGCTGCGTGTCTGCCGTCCACAGGTCGGCCTGCACGCAGTGGGTGGCCGAGCTAAGGCCAGACAGGGCGATGCCGCATTTTTTATAGCGGCGCCCTTTTTGGTAGGCACGACGCAACAAGGCCTGTGCGCCCTGGTTCAGCACTAAGGTGTCGGCACTGGGGCTGGTCAAGGCCATGCTTTCATGCGCCTGGTGCGGCGCCTCACCATGGCGATTGCCATATAAAAACAGCTGCAACAGCTGCGCGTGGCTGCCCTGAGCCCGCAACACCGCGGCGGCCTCAGAAACGTGGTGGCTGATCGCCGCCTGCAAGGGCGCCAGCTCGATTAAGTCATGGGCAAAGCTGCGGCTACGCACGATTTGCTGACGCGCCTCTTCGACCACCATGCCCTCACACACACACCCTTGTAATTCCCGCTGCACCCGCTCAACCACCACGCCATACCGCTGGCGCAACAATGAGGAGTCCGCCTGATGCAAGTCCCAGGCACTGACGATGTGATGGGTCGCCAGCTGTGCCCCAAGACGACGGCCTATGCCCCACACCTCGGTCACCGGCTCACTTTTCAAGGCCCGCATCTGCACCGCCGCCGACCAGTCAGACCACACCACCACGCCCGCAAAGGACTGAGCGTGTTTTTTGGCCAAATGGTTGGCAAACTTGGCCAAGGTTTTGGTCGGCGCAATGCCCACACAGGTTGGCAAGCCCAACCACTGTGCCACCCGTTGCCGTATGGCCACCCCCTGCTGGCGCAATCGCCCCGGCTGCTGCAACCCACTCAGGTCGGCAAAACATTCATCGATGCTGTAGACCTCTAGCGCTGGCGCCAACGAGCCGATGGCCGCCATCATGCGCCGCGACATGTCGGCATACAGCTCATAATTGCTGGAGAACACGGTCAGCTGGCCAGAACGCACCAGATGGGCCACCTTAAAATACGGCACCGCCATGGCCACGCCTAAGTCTTTCGCCTCCTGGCTACGCGCCACCACGCAGCCATCATTATTCGACAGCACCACCACCGGCCGTCGTTTTAAATCAGGCCGAAACACCCGCTCACAGGCGGCGTAAAAACAGTTGCCATCCACCAAGGCATACATCAGCGTTTGCCGTGACGAACGTCTTTGATCACAAACGTCACCACCCCGACGATGTGCCATACGTCTTCGGGCCCGGGGCGAAACACCGGATAGTCTTGGGCCTCGTTTTCAGCCAGCAAAGCAATTTGCCCATTTTGCTGGTGGAGCCGCTTAATGGTGAATTCATTGCCCATGTCGGCCATCACAATGTCTTTGTGCTTGGGCGCCTGGGCGCGGTCAATCACCAGTAAGTCATTGACGTCGATGCCGGCATCCAACATCGACACCCCACCGGCCCGCACCGCAAACGTGGCCGTGGGGTTGCTGATTAAATACTGGTTAAAATCTAGGTAATCGGCAATATAGGGTTCGGCCGGCGACGGAAAGCCGGCCGGCACCTTGTTCAACGCCACGGGAATAAACGCCTCATTCGCCACGCTTAGCCCCATCGCGCCCTCTGGCAACCGCAGTCGTGCCCTATTGGCCGCCACCAGGGCGTCAATCTGCGCCACCAGGTCTTGCGGCACCCGCTTCACCACCGTGGCGCAGGCCTGGCCGTATTTGGGTTTACGGCCGGCGCCAGGGCGTTGGCCGCCATGTGTGTTTGTGCTCATAAAGGCTTTCTTGATTAAGTTACTCAATCAAGATTATACTCTGTATGGTCAATAATTAAACCTATCACTTTAAAATAGAATCCCGTCATGTCCTCTGACCTATTTGCCCCCGACCCTCTGGAAAACCTGCTGCCCTTTGATGGCTGCGTGCACAATCACGGCCTGGTGCTGGACGCCGTCGCGGCCACTGAGGCCTATGCTCAGCTCATGCAAGCCACCGACTGGCAGCCAGACCAGCTCATCATGTTTGGTCGACCCGTCACCACCCGCCGCGAAGTGGCCTGGCACGCCGATGCCAACGTCCCCTATACCTATAGCGGCCGCACCAAAATGCCACAGCCGTGGACGCCGCTGCTGCTGGTGCTCAAGGCTTTGGTGGAAACCCATAGCCAGGCCAAATTTAACGCCTGCTTGTTAAACCTTTACCACAACGGTCAAGAAGGCATGGGCTGGCACAGTGACGACGAGGCCGCCCTAGGACCCACCCCGGTGATTGCCTCGCTCAGCCTCGGCGCCGAGCGGGTCTTTGCCTTTAAGCACCGCCATCGCGACAGCCAACGGCGGCTGCCGCTGGCCGCCGGCCAGCTCATCGTCATGCGCGACCAAACCCAGCGCCATTGGCAACACAGCCTGCCCAAGAGCAGCCTGGTCACGCAAGCACGGATTAACCTCACCTTTAGACATATACGGCCCTTGCCATAAACAGGCTTGGACCGGCAAAAAAAAGGCCAGCGTGAGCTGGCCTTGACGACGACAGTAGCGCCTAGCGGCGTGATCGACGGCCACGCAGCTTGCGCCACAGCCAAATCAAGAACGCCAGGCCAACAATGCCCGCTGCCGCCATGCCGCCCACCACCAGGGCCGCACTGATGGGCTGAGGCCCTTTACGGATGTCGGCCACGTCGCTGGCCTTGATCACCGGCGCGGTATTGCCCCAAGACGTGCCGATGTAATTGGCCACGGCGGCCACCGCTTCATCGTCCAAAATCTCGGCGTAGCCTGGCATATGATAGGCAGCCTGACCGCTGGTGATCGGCGTTTTGGCACCGTGTAAAATCACCTGCACGGCATTGGTTAAGGTCACGTTAAAGCGACTGTTATTACCCAAGGCCGGCACCACATGGTCAAAGCCTTTGCCTTCGGCGCCGTGGCAGCTGATGCAATACATGGCGTAAGTGCCCTGGCCTTGGCGCTGTACGGCCTCAGGCAAGACGGCGGCCTTCGCCGCAGGCGCTTGCTCGTGCGGCAGGCTGTTCAAATACGCCACCATGCTGCCCACGTCCTCCTTGCTTAAGTACTGCAGGCTTTCGCTCACCACTTCCGCCATCGGGCCAGAAAACGACGTTTTTTGCGCATGGCCGTCCTGCAACAGCTTCACCAAGTCCGCCTGCTCATAGGGTAACCCGCGCAGGCTAGGCGCCCACCAGCCGTCTAAATAAGCACCGGCCAAATACTGCGGATCCGCCCCCGTGAGGCCTTTTTCCTTCATGGTCACGTCACGCGGGGTGTGGCAGGTGCCACAGTGGCCTAGGCCCTGAACCAAGTACGCCCCCCGATTCACTTCAGCACTTTGCGCCGGATCGGGCACAAACACGCTGTCGTCGTGGAACAGGCTGCCCCAAATGGCCAAAGGCCAGCGCTGATTCATGGGCGCGGCAATGGCCGTTGGCTGGTTCTGCGTCGCCACCGCCGTGACCTCTTTCATGAAGTAGTCATACAAGATTTTAAGGTCGGCGTCGGTCATCTTGGCGTAAGACGTAAACGGCATGGCCGGATACAAATGATGCCCTGCTTTGGCCTTGCCGTGACGAACGGCCTGGTCAAAATCGGCCAGGGTGTATTGGCCAATCCCGTAGGTCGGATCCGGGGTAATGTTGGTCGAGTAAATCACCCCCACCGGTGAGGCCATGGGCAAGCCCCCCGCAAACGGTGCTCCTTTTGGGGCCGTGTGGCAGGCAATACAGTCGCCGGCACGGGCCAGGTATTCACCGCGGCTGATCTCAACGCCGCTCATGGCATTGGCGCTGGCGCTGGCATTCAGGCCCAGGCCGGTGGCCGCGGTCAAAATCAAGGTCAATAAGCGCTTAGTCATGCCACACCTCCTTGGCTCACTATCGACTGGGCGGCAAGCTCGGTGACCGCCCTATGGGCGGCATCCATGGCCTCATGGGCATATGGCCCCCAGTTTGAATCCGAATTGGCGATGTAAATTTGGCCAAACGGCTGTCTGGCGGCCGCAATGATTTTTTCTGCCTCATCTTCGTCGTCAAACAGGGTGTTCACGGTATAAGAATAGCCATGTGACCAACGGTTGACGGTAATGCCCAGAATGTCGGTTTCGTGGTGAAAGCCCTGCTCGCCCAGCATGGCTTGCAGCTGTTCACGGACCATGTGCTCATGGGTCTCAAACGAGGTGGCCAACAGGTTGGCCCGGCCCATTCGCGATTGCTCGCGCGCGGGCAGGCTGCTGCCCGCCATAATCGGCACGTACACCATGTGCAGACACATGGGTTGATCCGGCGATTTTGAATGTTCATAGCCGCCCATAGACACCGGATAGTCCAGCTTCACCAGGCTATACGGCGCCGTGGGCGCATACACGCTGTGCACGCCCAGCTGTTTGAATGCCTGCCAGTTTTTAATCACCACCTTGGTGTACACCAGTGGGGCTTTGACGTTTTGGTGCAGGGCGGCTTGCTGCGCCTGAGGCAGGCTGGGCACAATCGACGGAATCATCATGTTGTAACCGGCCATAATCACCTGTTTGGCGGTCACCTGATGCACTTTATCGCCCTGGGCGTAGGCCAGGCCAACCTGTTGATCGGCCGTGTTTTCCGCATGAACCACGGTGGCGTTCAAACGCAATCGCGTGGGCGACTCGGGCTGATCCAGCTTGCTGTAGTCAAACTTCGCCAACACCACGTCTTCCATGGTGTCACCGGGGGCGACAGCAGGGATTAATTTGCGCACCAACAGCCGGGCAATGGTGGCGTTGCCGTCTGGAAAGTGATGAATGTACAGGTCATCCAGCTCAGCCTGAGACTCTTCGTCTAAAGGCGGCAGGTTCATGGCCGCAAAGCCGGGCAAGGCGCACAGGCGCGCGTCCGAGCAGGCCGTCGAATCTATGCCTACTGCTTGAAAATCGCTTGTTTGCTGTTGAAAATACAAAATCGCGCGCTTGGACAGTTTGACCTTGTCGCGCAAAAATTCGGTGTAGCTATGGCTGTCCATATAGGCCACTTTTTCATCCGTGCTCATGCCGGCCAGGTAGTCGACCGTCTCTTCATGCAGCGTGATCAAGTCTTCCCTGTCCTGTTCTGGCATAGGAAAGTCGGAAATAAAATCGCGATAGGTGCGCCCGTTGAGCCGATCTACGGGAATGTCATCGGCCACGCCGTGGCCGGGGTCACCCGCCACCACTTTGTTGACGCCAAAATGTTCTTGATCAAAAAACACCCCCTTGCTTAAGCCTAGGTCGGGGTAGAAATTCACGTCAAAATGGTTTTCCAGACGGGTTAAGTCTATGCCCAAGTCTTGGATGAGCTGGGTGGCAATGGGGCTGTAAATCGACCGTGGCGACTGCAGCGACTCACTGCCGCCATAGCCCAAAACCATGCCCTCAGGCGTGGTGAACTCATTGCGCTTGGCGTGTCCGCCGAAGTCATCATGGTTGTCTAAAATCAGAATTTTTTTGTCTGGCCCATGCTGTTGGCGATAGAAAAAAGCCGCCGCCAGGCCGCTGATGCCGGCACCGACGATGGCCAGGTCATAGGTTTCGGCCACGGGGTCGGTGGGGTTGAATTTGGCGCCAGCCCTGGCCAAGGCATGAGCCGACTCATAAGAGCCTGGATGATTGCCGCGCATGCCTGTTAAAGCAGGCGGATAGTAATCTTGACCGGATTCCAAGGTGGCCGTGGCCAAGGAGGCTGCCTGCAACACCTGCTGTAAGGGCGTAAAGCCGGCGGCTATGGTTAACGCCACGCCATTTAAGAAGTCTCGACGGGTAATATTCATAATATGCCTTTGGTAATAGTTTAAGCTAATGTGACAAACCGCTCGACGCCAAGGGCTTTATTTTATGAAACCGCGTATACCTCATGGCGACGAACCCATTGCGTTAAAACAAAAAGCTGCAACACAATAAACTGCCAACACTATCGAGCCATTATCCCCCTGTGATTTTAAAATCACAATAGTTTCAAACAGTTTTCACAATGTACTGAAAATACAAAAACGCATTCTTGGCGTTTTGTGTTAAATATACCCTTATATTATAAAACAGGATAATCAACAAACCCTTTTAAAATCCAATATTTCAAAAAAAAGCCCACGCGGGCGTGGGCAAAAATACTTCAGGGTTCTATGATCAAATCAGCATTAATACAGTTTCTTTTGCGGTGGCCCAGCAAAGTTCAGCGGGCCGACGCCGTCCATCATGACCTCCACCAGGGTGGGCCCCTGATGGGCAATCGCGGCCTTAATCGCCGCCTCATAGCCGGCCACCGAGTCTACGCGCCAGCTCTTCACCCCCATGGCTTCGCCTAGGGCCTTAAAGTTCGGCGTGTGCAGCTCATTGTAATACTGACGGCCTTCAAAATAATTTTTTTGAATGCCGCGCATCACCCCATAGCCACCGTCGTTCATCACCATCAACACCATATTGGTCTGCTCTTGCACCATGGTGGCGATTTCGCCCACGCCCAAGGCCAAGCCGCCATCCCCCACGAGGGTCACCACCTTTTTGTCGCGGTTGGCTATGGCCGCGCCGATGCCGGTGGCCAAGCCCAGACCAATGGCGCCTGCCAAAGAGTGTATGTTGCAGTTGGGGGCATAGGCCGGCAACAGACGGCTGCCCCAGGTGCTGCCCGACATGGTGATGTCGCGCACAAAAATACCGTCGCGCGGCAAAGCCGCACGCAGGGCGTCGCAAATCAGGGCATAGTTGTCGATTTGCGTGCGCAAACCGGCAATGGCCGCAGCCTTGGCGGCGCTGACGGCCTCATCGTAGGCGCCATCAACCTTATTCACGCCCGATAGCGCCTTGGCCACCTGGCCCAAAAGGTCTTTGGCCGCGGCACACATAAAGCGTTTAACACGGTAGTTACGCTGTTGCGCCCCAGGATGGGCGTCGATTTGATACAGGTTTTCCGGGAAAGCCACGCTGTAGGTTTTGGTTTCATTGCTGCGCAGGCGCGAGCCCACCACAATGGCCAGGTCGCTGTCGGCCAGCAGCTGTTCTACCGCCGCCGCATTGTGAAAGGCACCGAGGCTGCGTGGATGCTCGTCTGACAGCACGCCGCGGGCGTGGGTCGAAGACACCACAGGTATGCCCAGGTCGGCCAAGGCCTGCACCTCGGCTTCGGCGCCGATACAGCCGCCGCCTACCCATAAAATCGGGCGCTTGGCGGCCTTAATCGCCGCCGCCAGGTCGGCCACGTCAGCCGCCTGAGCCGCCGGCAGTTGCATGGCGCCCACCGGGCCCAGGTCCTGCGGCAGGTCGATGAGGCTGGCCTGCACGTCAATCGGAATTTCTACGCTCACCGGGCCCATCGGCACCGTGGTCGCCACCCGAATGGCCTCGCGAATCATGCCCACGGCGTGTTCTGGACTGCTGATGCGGTAGGCCGCTTTGCTGCTGGCCTTCAAGAACGTCAGCTGGTCTTTGGCTTCGTGGATAAAGCTGGCGTCGCGGTCTAGGTATTCACGCTCCACCTGGCCGGTGATGTGCAGCAACGGGCTGGCCGCATTCATCGCCTCGATGAGGGAGCCAATGGCGTTGCCCGCCCCTGCGCCGGTGCTGGTCAACGACACGCCCAGGCCTTTAAAGCGCGCATGCGCATCCGACATGGTGACGGCACCCGCCTCACCGCGGGCGCACACAAAGTGCATCTTATCGCGACGGCCAACGGCGTCGGCTATGGGTAAATTATGGATGGAAATCACGCCATACATGCTCTCTACGCCATGCGCTTCCAAAACGCGCACTATGGCTTCCCCTACGTTGATTTTTTCTGACATGGTCTCGGTCCTTGTAACTATTTTTTATGGCCGCCGTGGCGACGTTGGGTTATTCACACCAAGGGTTCGGCACGCTGCTCAAACCCAGGTAAATGCTTTTTTGCTGCATGTAGGACAAAATGCCGGCACGCCCTTTTTCCCGCCCTATCCCGCTTTCTTTAAAGCCGCCAAACGGGGTGCTGATGGAAAATTTCTTATAGGTATTGACCCATATCGTGCCCGCTTCTAGCAGCCGCGCCAAACGCCAGGCGTCGCGATAGCTTTCCGTCCACACGCCAGCGGCCAGGCCAAACACGTTGTCGTTGGCCTGGGCCAACAGCTCGGCCTCATCCGCATACGACAACACCACCAAAACAGGGCCAAATATCTCTTCCTGGCAGGCCCGTGCCTGATTGCTCAAGCCGGTGATGATGGTGGGTGCATAATACGAGCCCTTGGCCAAATCGCCCTGAGTCAAGCGCACGCCGCCGCACACGACCTGGCCGCCTTCGCTTTTGGCCAGTTGCACGTATTCATCCACGCTGGCCAAATGCGCCTCGCTGATTAACGGCCCCATTTGGGTGTCGGCCGCCTCTGGGTGCCCGATCCGCAGCTTCGCCGTGATGGCGGTGATTTTGGCCAACAGCGTGGCGTAAATCGACTCATGGATAAACAGGCGCGAACCGGCAATGCAGGCCTGGCCTGACGAGCTGAAAATCCCATACACTATGCCCTGAGCCGCCAAATCCAAATCGGCATCAGGCAACACCACCACCGGCGACTTACCGCCCAGCTCTAACGACGTGGTGATCAGCTTTTCTGCCGCCACGTGCGCCAGATGGCGGCCGGTACTGGTGCCGCCGGTAAACGACAGCTTGCGCACCAGAGGGTGTTGAATAATCGCTTCCCCCACCACCGAGCCGCGGCCGGGCAAAACGCTGAGCAAGCCCTTAGGCAGGCCCGCCTCTTCAAACAGCTTGGCCAACTCCAAGGCCAACAGCGGCGTGGCGTCGGCCGGTTTTAAAATCACCGCATTGCCGCCGGCTAGCGCCGGTGCCAGCTTTTGCATTTCGCTGGCAATGGGCGAATTCCAAGGCGTGATGCAGCCCACAATGCCGACTGGCTCGTGGATGCTCATGGTCATGAAGTCGTTGGCCCGCTGCGGGGTTAACTCATCGCTGAGGGTTTCACAGGCGGCGGCCACGTAGCGGGCCGTGGCGGCAGCGCTGAGCACCAAACCTCGGGTTTCGGCCAGCGGCTTGCCGTTGTCACGCGTTTGCAGACGCGACAATGCGTCCACGCGGGCCTCAATCAGGCTGGCGACGCGGTGTAAAATGGCGGCACGCTCGTGCGGCAGGCTGCTGCGCCAGTCGCGCCACGCCTGTTCGGCCAAGACGATGGCGGCTTCAACGTCTTCCACGCTGGCGGTGCTGACGGTGGCGGTCACGCTGCCGTCGGCCGGAAACACGCTGTGGCTGACGCCGCCGCGGCCTTGCTGCCAGCTGCCGGCCAAAAATAGGGGTAAAGGGTTTGCCATCATGGGCTCCTTATACTTTAATGCCGTTAAGGCAGAGACGACAGGCACGCACCACGCTCAGGGCGGCCAGGGTCGAGGTTTTAGGGTTGCTGGGCAACGGCACGCCGGCCAGCGCAATGCTCATCTGCCCAAACAGGCCGGTGGCATCAATATGGTGTTGGTTTTTTTGGCTGTCAGGGTCTACGGTCAGCTCCACGCGGGTGCCATCCATCCCTAAGCCCGCCAGCGCAATCGTCGCGGCCACGTTGGCGTTGGCCGGAAACAGCGTCGCCGCTTCACGCGCCGTGCCGGTAAAAAACACGGTTTTTTCGGTCACGGCGTCCAAGTCAATCAGCGTTTCCGCATGAGAGCCACGCCAGCTGTTGGGGCTTTTACAGCCGCGATACACCACGCTGTCGAGGCCGCCTTCTTTGGCCGCCGCCAGGCCATCCATGCCGGCCACGGCGCCGGCCAAGACGGTTAAGCTGCCCCCGCCGCTGGCCGCAGCGGCGTCTAAGCGCGCCGCCAGGTCGGCATCGGCCAAGGCCCCGACCGAAATCATCGCCATGTCCCAGCCACGCTGTAACACCGCCGCCGCATGTTCGCGCACGCCGGCCTGGCCCGCCACCTCAATGACCAAGTCAGGGCGTGCTGCACAGGCGGCCACGTCGTGGATGACCCGCACATGCGCCCCCACCAGGGCGCTGACCTTCTCTTTGCTGCGCTCAGGCACCACCACCCAGGCTAGGCTCAGGCCTGCCGGCAGATGAGCCAACACCGTTTGCCCCATGGCGCCAAAGCCGATCATCATCAATTGCTTCATCATGCTTCCTTCGCGGTTACAGGTGTTTGTTAAAGCCACCGGACACGTCTAGGGCGGCGCCACTGGTGTAAGACGCCAACGGCGAGGCCAAAAACACCAGGGCACGAGCAGGCTCTTCCGGCTTGCCCAAGCGGCCCATGGGAATGCCGCGCTTGGCCGCGATGTCGCCAATCCACGTTTCCCAGCTGATGCTGCTGTCGCTGCGGCGCTCAAAGCGACGCTGCCACTGGTTAGACTCCACCATGCCCAGCAAAATCGAGTTGACCCGTATGCCCTTGGCACAAAACTCGTGCGCCAAGGAATGGGTCAGGTTAAGCAAGGCCGCCCGCGCCGATGAGGTCGCAATCATGTGCGGCTCAGGCTGCAAGGACAGCAGTGAATTCACATTGGTGATGGACGCGACGTCGGAACGTTCTAAGGCCGGCAAAAAGGCCTTAATCGGGTTGATCACGCTGAACAGTTTGAGCTTGGTTTCGTTGAGCCAGTCTTCGTCTTCGGTCTCGGCGAATCGCGCCACATGGCCTTGACCCGCATTGTTGATCAAGAAATCAACCTGGCCAAAATGGGCCACCACCTCGGCCGCAAAACCGTCCACGTCGGCGCGGTTTAAGACGTCACAGGTGCGGGTAAAGCATTTGGCTTGGGGAAACTCGGCCTTGATGCTGGCGACGGAGGCACTTAAGCGTTCGGCGTCGCGACCGCACCAGGCCACTTTGGCACCGGCTTCGATTAAAATCTTCACCGTGGCCAACCCTATGCCTGACGACCCTCCGGTCACCACGGCCACTCTATTTTCAACTTGGAAACCCATGTTATTCCTATCTTATTATGTAATGAGCTGTGTGTACGCCAGCACCGCCTGATTAAACGCGGCCGGCTGGTCGATGTAGCTGGCATGACCCGCCCCGGCCAGCGGATAGGCTTGCGCCTGGCCCGCTGGCAAACGCTGGATCAGTGCCTCAACGCCCTGCGGCGGGGTAATGCCGTCGTCAAGACCATAAATCACCCCGACGGGGCCGACGACAGCCGGCAAGGCCAGCCAAATGTCATCATGGGCCAACACCTTAGACGTTTGTTCAAACCCCTGTTGCTGTAGCTGCTTCATGCCGTATTGCACCAGCGAAATCTGATCGGTGCTCGCCGTGGGCGCCAATAAATAAGCCGCCCTTGCCTCGGCCATGCCGTCATGGCCAAGCTTTTGTAACAGTTGTGGGCGCTTCAGCGCGACCTCGGCCTGGGTGGCCGCATCGGCGCTGCCGTAGCCCTGCGCGGGATTCGCCAGCACAATGCCCACATAATCCTGCGGATAAGCCTGCGCATAGGCGCTCACCATCATGGCGCCAAGAGAATGGCCCAGCAGCATCGGCCGTTCTATCGCCAGCGCCTGCAATAGCCCATGTAAGGCCTGAGCGTAATCCGCGGCTTTGGGCACAGGGTTGGCCAAGCACTCACTGCCGCCATAGCCGGGCGCATCCCAGGCAATCACCCGAAACTGCGCGCTCAGCTGCGACAGCTGATTCACCCAAGAGCCCGACCCAGAACTGATGCCATGCAGCAACACCAGAACCGGCCCGTGGCCCGCCTCGCGATAGGCCTGCACCCGTCCAGCAACCGTCACGGTTTTGAGCGGATGCTGATTGAGCAAGGTCAGTAATGCGGTCATGTCGGCCCTTAACGTTTGATTTGCGACAGCGGGTGGTCGTCAGGATAGGTTGGGATGGTCGGCTTGGCCGTACCCAACATCACGCACATTAAGGCGTCTTCCTGGGTGTGGTTGTATAGGCCGCGATACACATTGGGCGGAATCGAAATCAGGTCGCGCTCGTTTAAGCGCGTGGTGTATTCTTCGCCGTTGTGTTCAATGAACAAATCAATCGAGCCACGCAGCATGAAAAACACTTCTTCAACGTCGCGATGCACGTGCAGCGGGCCTTCGCACTGGGCCGGCAACAACATGGTGGAAAAGGTGAAGTTTTCAGCCGGCACCACGTTGGTGTCGCTGGTCACGCCGGCGGCGCCGGTGCCCATATAGCGCATTTGCGCGCGTTTGTACTTAGGGTCAAAGTCGGCTTGAAACTTCAAGGCATTAAAATCGTAGGTTCGGGTGTCCAAACGCGCCACGCGTGATTCCACCCATTCGGCCAAGGTTTTGTCTTCTGGTTGTGTCCAGGTTTCAATGGTTTGAGACATAATCGTGCTCCTTCAAAAGGCTTACTATTAATCGCGGTGGCGGTGGGCCTGTGCCCCAGCCCGACACCGCATCCAAGTCATGCTTTAGTATTTACGCAACAGCGGCAGCAGGATAAACGACCCCAATAAAGCCACCGCCGCCAAAAACAGAATGCCGTAGTCAAAGTGGCCGGTCATGGTCACCATATAGCCGATCAACACCGGCGCCACGGCG
>JAGNPU010000093.1 GCA_017989485.1 Neisseriaceae bacterium | reverse complement strand
CTTATGCTGGGCCCCGCCCGCATGACCGATGGCAGGCCAGGCTCATCGGCCACGCTCAGCATGCACCGGCCGTTGCTGCACGATGCCCCCTTCTCACCAAAGGACTCCGATGCAACCCTATCCAAGATTTCGGGTCATGCTGGCCTACTTTTTCAGCGCCGGCGTGGCGGGCTTTCTGGTCGCCATCCTGATGGGGCTGTATGATTTATTTAAAACCATCCAGCCCTTTTATGCCTTAAGCGAACACCTGCTGTCGGTGTTGCAGTTCGGTCTGGTGGCCGCCCTCATTGCCCAATCTATCTTTGCGGTAGCGGCCCTGCTGCTGGGCATCATCGCCTGCGTGTTTCGCCTGCAACAAAGCATCCGCCATTATTTAACCCTCACCATTTTGGGCGCGCTGTTCAGCGCCCTAACCTTTTGGGTCATCGACTTTAGTCCGTCTTCTACGCTGGGGTTTTACACCATTATGGGCGGCTTAACCGCCTTGCTGACGGCCCGCCTGTGCCTGCCTAGAAACGGCATCTGCTCAGAATACGATCCTCATTAAGGCCTAACTTGGTCAATGACGGTTGAAATGTGCGCCATCATCTACTATGATGTAATTAAGCTGATGCTTCACTCAAGCATGCATCATTACAGCCGATACACACGTTAAAGATGATGAGTTGGCTCGATGTACCGTCAACTTACCCGCTCTTTTCATTAAACACTTTTGAAAGTATTTAAAGGAGAAATTATGGGTATTCTGTCTTGGATTCTATTCGGCCTGATTGCAGGCATTTTGGCTAAATTCATCATGCCCGGCAGCAATGGGGGTGGCCTCATCATGACGATACTATTGGGCATCGTCGGGGCCGTCGTCGGCGGCTTCATCAGCACCCTGTTTGGCATGGGTAAAGTCGATGGCTTTAACATGGGCAGTTTTGCGGTTGCCGTCATCGGCGCCTTAGTCGTGCTGTTTATTTACCGTAAAGCCAGCTAGGCCCGTTCAGCCATCAAAAAAAGCCAGTGAGGCCTGCCTCACCGGCTTTTTTTGCCTGCCAAAACTGCCTCAGGTCAGAAAAGGCCATCGCTCAGATGGCTTCACACAACGGCCTTCATGCAGTCTATATGCGGCTAATGATCCTGGGCCGAATGCACCCCATAGCCCGTATTGTCCTTAAACAATACTTCGTCGTAATCATCTGCCAGCAAACGATGGCGGCGGCCCAATAGCGTGCCCAAATAAGCCCCCAAAAAACCCAAAGGGATGGTCAAAATAGTGGGGTTGGCCATCGGGAAAATCGGGTCGCCATGGAATATCCCCGCACCAGCCACGGGGTGCCACACACTGGGGCTGAGCATCACCAACACCACCGAACTGATTAAGCCTGTGGCCATCCCCATGACGGCCCCAACCACATTAAAACGACGCCAGTATATGGTCAACAAAATCACCGGCAGGTTGGCACTGGCGGCAATGCCAAGGGCCAGTACCGACAAAAACGCCACGTTTAATGACTGCGCAAACAGCGCCAGCATGATGGAAATGGCGGCCACGCCGACAGACGCCAGACGCGCGACCCTCACCTGTTGCGACTGGGTCATCTGACCGTCCTTAATGATTTCACCATAAATATCATGGGCAAATGCCGACGCAGAGGTCAACACCAAACCAGACACCACCGCCAAAATGGTGGCAAACGCCACGGCCGAAACAAAGGCAAATAAGAAATCACCGCCCACCATCAAAGCCAACAGCGGTGCCGCCATATTCCCCGCACGGTTGGCGGCCACAATCTCATCCACGCCCACGAACGCCACCGCACCAAAGCCGAGGAAAATGGTCATGATGAAGAAGGCACCAATAAACCAAGTGGAGTACACCACGGATTTACGTGCGGTTAAGGCATCTTTCACCGTAAAAAAGCGCACCAACAAATGCGGCAGGCCCGCCGCACCAAACACCAAAGACATATTGAATGAAATGGTGTCCAAGCCATTTTTAAACTGGTTACCTGCCTGCATGTAGTTGTCGCCCAGCGGTGAGCGTGCTTTGACCACGGCAATCATTTCGCCAATATTGAAATTAAACTTGGCAAACACCAAGAAGGTCAGCAAGAACGAGCCGCCCAACAGCAATACGGCCTTGGTGATTTGTACCCAGCTGGTGGCGGTCATGCCGCCAAAAATCACGTAAATGGTCATCAGCGCACCCACGATCAGCACTGACACCGCATAGTCTATGCCCAACAGCAGCTTAATCAAGCCACCGGCGCCCACCAATTGGGCAATCATGTAAAAAATCGAAATCACCAGCGTGCTGGACGCCGCCATGCCGCGAATTTTCTTGGACTTAAAGCGTGATGAAATCATGTCGGCCAGCGTGTATTTACCTAGGTTACGCAGCGGCTCCGCCACCAAAAACAGCAAGAACAAAAATGCCATCAGGTTGCCGGCACTCATGTAAAAGCCGTCAAAGCCAACCAAAGCAATCGCCCCCGTAATCCCTAAGAAAGAGGCGGCAGACATAAAGTCACCGGCCACAGCCAGACCATTTTGGGGTGCGGTGAGGCCGCCACCCGCCGTATAAAAATCATTGGCGTTTTTGGTTTTCTTGGCCGAGAAATAGGTGATCACCAACGTCCCCAAAATAATGCCAAAAAACAGGCTTAACGATAATAGGCTCATTTGCTTAACTCCCGTTGGTTTTCGGTCAACACATCTTTGGCCATTTGGTCATAGACGGTGGCCTTTTTCACATAAACCCAGCCTAGGCCCCACACAACCCCAAACTGGCATAAGGCAAATACCCAGACATAGGTGATGCCAAACACGGTGCTGCCTTGAAGCCAGGTGGTGTAGGTGGCCAAAATGGGCAACATAAAGTAAAAAATCAGAAAAAAACACACGGCGGGCAGCATAAAGCTTTTTTTGCGTGCCAACAGCTGCTTGAATTCTGGCGTTGCCACCAGCCTTGCGTAATCGGGCCGGGCCGATGCCGGGGGCACAGATTGTCCTGCCTGGCGTTCTGTCGATGAATGATTCATGATGTCTCCTCTATAAAGATCATGACTTTGTAATGGTTAAACCTCGTCGACCCATTCTTTTTTAAGCGTCGCATGGTGTCGCTGAGGCTGGTTAACACAAACCGCTTTGCGTCCTTCTGGCAGCGGCAGCCAATGCCTATTATTGACAAGGTCGCGACAGCGTTTTAGGTGTTGTAACGCTGACGCCATACGTTTAGGCCATCAGCCCTAATCTTCATAGGGCACGCAGCCAGACCTGAACAAACAACCAAGCACGGCCTAGCGTTCGTCGTAGCTGATGACCAAATGCTTGCTTTGCGCGCGCGCCTGACAGCTCAGCACAAAGCCTTGTGCCACTTCATCGGCCTCCAAAGTATAGTTTTTATCCATGCTCACCTCGCCCGCCACCACTTTGGCGCGACAGGTACAGCACACCCCTGCTTTACAGGAATACGGCAAATCCAAACCGAGGTTTAACGCCGCATCCAGCAAATGCTCTTGCTCACTGACTTTTAATTCATGCCGTACGCCATCCAACACCACGGTCAGGTGAATGTCGCGCACCACTTCCGCCTCGGCTTCGCCGCTGTTAAAGCGCACCGTATTACGGGTGTGCATGGCCGAATCGGTGTTAAAGCGTTCACTGTAAATGCGCTCTGGCGGCACATTCAGGGCCACCAACGCGGCTTCGGTGGCGTCTATCATGGCTTCTGGGCCACAAATAAACACTTCATCCATGCTGGCGGCGGGCAACAAAGCCGCGACCAGGGCATTGATCTTGACGCCATCAATGCGCCCTTGCAGCAAATCCACCTCTTGCGCCTGCTGCGACAGCACGTGGATCAGCGTCAGGCGGTCTGGATAGCGGTCTTTCAAATCCTGCAAGGCTTCATTAAACATCACGCTGGAGGTACGGCGATTGCCGTAAATCAGGGTGAATTTGGCCTTGGGCTGCTCTTCCAGCGTGGTCGCCGCAATCGACAAAATGGGGGTAATGCCAGAACCCGCGGCAAAACCCACTCGGTGTAAAGCCCGTGCCTTCTTGACCACAAAGCGGCCCTGCGGCGGCATGACGCTAAGCTGGTCGCCCACTTTCAAGGTTTGGGCGGCCCAGTTGGAAAACAGGCCGCCCGCCACGGCACGTATCCCCACCTCTAGTTCACCCGCACCCTGCAAGCGGCTACGGGGGCTGCTGATGGAATAGGTACGGCGCACTTCTTCGCCTTCTATCATGGTTTTTAAAGTCAAAAACTGACCGGGTTCAAAATGAAAGCGTTCTCGAACATCAGCCGGAATCGCCAAGGTAATCGCCACCGAATCAGCGGCTTCGGCCAAGATGTGCTTGACCTGCAAGTCATAAAAACGTGGTGCAGACGTGGTTTGTGCGTTCATCACATCACCCCTTAATAAGGTTTAAAATAATCAAATGGTTCTTGGCAGCTCAGGCACTTATACAAGGCCTTACAGGCCGTCGAGCCAAATTCCGCCGACACCACCGTGTGGGTTGACCCACACTGGGGGCATGGTATGGCCGGCTGGGCCGCTGGTTTGTGCATGAACTCAATCACGCTGACCTGAGCCCCACAGCTTTGCCGCTGCGGCGGCGCGATGCCATAGGCGCGCAGCTTGTCTTTGGCCTCATCCGTCATCCAATCAGTGGTCCAGGCTGGCGCCAACCGTGTGATCACCCTGCCGATCACGCCCGCATCAACCAGAACGGCGTTCACGTCGTCTTCGATTTGGCCCATGGCCGGGCAGCCGCTGTAGGTTGGCGTGATCACCACGTCAAAACCGTCCTCGGCGGCAATCACCTCGCGCAATATGCCCAGCTCGCGCAAAGACACCACGGGGATTTCAGGGTCGGTCACCTGTTCCAGCAAGGCCCAAACGTCTGTCGTGGTGTATTCACCCGGTGTCATCAGGGTCACCACACGGCTTCTGGGTGGGCACGCGCCAGGCTTTGCATCTCAGCCAAAACATAGCCCAGATGCTCAGAGTGCCGCTGTAGCTTGCCTTCGGTCACGTAGCCAGAGACGACGGGCAAGGTCAACGTGGCCTCGGCCAGCTTGGCCGACACCAAGGCCGTCCAAGTGTCCTTTAGGCTGGCCGTTTCCAAGCCGCAGCCCGCTGCTGCTGCCGTCTTTTCCATGTCGGTCGGCGTCCAGAACTCTTGCGTAAACGGCATGAGGTACTCTAAGGCGGCCTGCATGCGCCGCTTGGATGCCGCCGTGCCGTCGCCTAGCCGCACCAGCCAGTCCGCGCTATGGCGCACGTGATAGCGTGCTTCTTTCAGCGACTTGGCCGCAATCGCCGCCACCTGTTCGTTAGCCACGCTTTGTAATCGATCCCACACCAAGAGCATTAGGGTCGAGTACAAAAAGTTACGCACTATGGTCACGGCATAGTCGCGATCAGTGCGGGCATAGGCCGCCATGCCCGCATGATGGGGCAGCTCTAACAACGTATAATTACGATAGTCGCGCTCGCCTCTGAAATAGGCCAGGCCGTCTTCAGTGGCGTCACCGCCCTGAATCTCGGCCACCAGCTGATACAGCATGCGCGCCTGACCGATGTGGTCGAGGCTGATGTTGGCCAAGGCGATGTCTTCTTCCAGTACCGGGCCTTGACCACACCACTCGGCGTTACGCTGGCCGATGATCAAAGCCGAGTCGGCCAAATGCAATAAATAGTCCATGCTGGTCTTCATTACATGTGCCCCACTTCTTCTGGAATGTCATAAAACGTCGGGTGACGATAAATCTTGTCGGCCATAGGCGCAAACAGCTCGTCTTTTTCATCGGGATGACTGGCCACGATGGCATTCGACGGCAGGACCCAAATGCTCACGCCTTCTTGACGGCGGGTGTAGACGTCGCGCGCCATTTGCAAGGCCTGCTGTGCGTCGGCGGCATGCAGGCTGCCGCAGTGTTTGTGTTCTAAGCCTTGTTTGCTGCGCACAAAGACTTCCCATAAAGGCCATTCTTTTAGTAGTGGTTTCATCATTGCTTCCTTTATTTATTGTTGATTCTGCTGTTTGTCAGCATAGGCCTGCGCCGCTTCGCGCACCCACGCCCCATCCTCATAGGCCTTCACCCTGGTCGCCAAGCGTTCCTGATTACAAGGCCCGTCGCCGTTGACCGTGGCCCAAAACTCGTCCCAATCAATGGGGCCGTAGTCGTGCTGGCCGCGCGCTTCATTCCACTTCAAGTCTGGGTCTGGCAGGGTCACGCCCAAGACCCTGGCCTGCGGCACGGTGGCGTCGACAAACTTTTGTCGCAGCTCATCGTTGGTAAAACGCTTAATGCCCCAGCGCATGCCCAACACGCTGTTGGGGCTATCCGCATCCGGCGGGCCAAACATGGCCAAACACTTCCACCACCAGCGATCAACCGCATCTTGCACCATGGCTTTTTGTGCCGCGGTGCCGCTCATCATTGCCAACAAGGCCTCATAGCCTTGGCGCTGATGAAACGACTCTTCTTTGCATACCCGCACCATGGCACGGGCATAAGGCCCATAAGAGCAGCGACACAAGGGAATCTGGTTCATGATGGCGGCACCGTCGACCAGCCAGCCAATCACGCCGACGTCGGCCCAGCTTAAGGTGGGGTAATTAAAAATCGAGCTGTATTTGGCCTTACCTGCATGCAATGCGCCCAACATTTGGTCACGGCTGGTGCCTAGGGTTTCGGCCGCAGAATACAAGTACAGGCCATGCCCCCCCTCGTCTTGCACCTTGGCCACCAAAATGGCCTTGCGCTTGAGGCTGGGCGCGCGGGTAATCCAGTTCCCCTCGGGCAACATCCCCACGATTTCACTGTGGGCGTGCTGGCTGATCTGGCGCACCAGGGTTTTGCGATAGGCCTCAGGCATCCAATCCTGTGGTTCAATGCGCCCATCGGCGTCGATGCGGGCCTGAAATGCAGCGTCCAGCGCCGCGTGCTCAACCGCCGT